>QILH01000115.1 GCA_003233255.1 Gammaproteobacteria bacterium
GAGTATACTGATAAGATCAACCGATTCATGAATAAATGCTGGCGCTAAATTATTTTAATTTCATTAAAACATTAACTAAAAAGGAGGCGTTATGCCGGGCTATAAAGCAATCGTAAGTGGTGAAAATTTTGAGTTTGTGGTGGACGATGAACCACAGCAACTTGAGTTTACCCGCGAGGTGTATGTCGATGCCGATAATGAATCGGCGGCACAACAGGCGGCATTGGCACAGGTACGTGAGGCCTTGCTGGCACAGTCGATGCTGGATGAGTCAAGTGATCAAATAATTTCTATTGACGAGATCAGCCAGACCGATATCCTTGCCGATAAAATCGGTGCCAGTGAGTTTGTCTGGTTTTTTCCGGAACATGAAATGGAAGAAGAGGATTCGGTGTAGTTCTCGATCCTGACCATAGCCAATGAGGTGGTTAACTTCATTGGCTTACTTTAACTCGTTAAGATGAACAAAAGGTCGGGCAATAGTGAGTATATATTGACAAAGGCCAACCCTTTTATAATTTACATACGTTACTTAGATGAGTAGTGAGTAAGAAAATAATAATGAAATCGTAACTAATGCGAAGCAGAATAAATAAAATGGAAACCATAATCGTGCAACGTTCCAGGTGGTATTCGAATTCGATGTTTAGCATGTTGTGGTATTTTGAGCTTGTTTTTGTCCTTACCGTAATCGGCGTATTGGTTGGACTGGCAGTAAAACCTTATGCCAGCACATTAAAAATTACCTCAGCGATGTCGGCCGTTTCTGTAGCATCATTTTTGAAATCGGAGGTTTATCGTTTTTACGTCATACATAATCGCTGGCCTGATAGCGAAGATATCGTTATCGATGAATATTACAGAAAAGAGTTAAAGGATATCAGGGAAATACGGATCGATAAGGGATCGATTGATATCGAGTTTAATAATATTAGTGGTTTAAAATCCCAGGTTCTATCGTTTCGTAAGGCTGAATTTAAAAATGTACCTGGCTCAACATTAATCTGGTTGTGTGGGTATCAACCAGTTCCGAACGGGATGACGGTTGATAAAGTAAACAGGACTAGCATAAATAGATCAGAATTACCGCATATTTGCAAATAGGAGATTTTAGTTTGGCTAACTTGAACGTATTTGATTTGGCGCGCCAGATTCATTACCTGATCGATAAGGGGTTGAGTAGCAGTGAGGCTCTGCAACGGATTGAGAATACCAATGTCGCTAACTCAAACCAGGATCTGGATTACATCAGGGGTTTGTTTATTTCTGACTCGAAGAAATATATCAGTTCTATAAATTATAATTACCGGGATACGTTGAAAAAATTAATGGATATTGCTGATTGTCATGGAGGTGATCGTTCTAAAATGTTTAGCGGATTTCATAATAAGTTCGTCAGAAATAAAGCAGATTTTGATTTGTCTATCTTTGATGTCTCAGGTCTGCTCTTTTATCTGATAGCTATTGTGGCCGTGGCAACCATTTGTGTTGCTATTTATTCAACATTTGTTTTGCCGGAGTTTGAAAGTCTATTTTTTGGTTTTGGACAGGAATTGCCGCCTTTGACGGCCTTTATTTTAACGATAACGGGGGAATACAGTGCGATTGTTATCGGTCTGGTGGTTTTATTTATAATAAGTATTTTCTTAATCGTGGTGCATGTTAAAAATACGTTGAAAAAATTGAGATATTTTAGTCCCATGATTACTCGCATGCCGATGATTGGAGAAATCGCAAAGCAATTTAATCAGTTTTTACAACTGAGTTTTATTCAGTTAATGATTTATTCTGGTGTTGATTCACGCAGGGCCATTGACGAAACAGGTAAAACATTTGGCGATACGTTGAATTTAAACGCCGGTCATGATGGTTCCGCTACCAGAAAAAATCTTGCCTTAAAGATGGCGTTAGAACTGGATACCTTTTCTCAGGAAATAGAATATCAACTGTCAAATATAAAATCACAGGGTGTTAATGATTTCATCAAAGTTAAAAACGTTATGTCTGTTGTTTCCATCATCATTGTTGCGTCGGTTGTAGGCTCGGTGATTATTGCAATGTATCTACCCATCTTCCAAATGGGAAAAATTATAGGATAGGCTTATGAAACAGAATGGATTTACACTTATAGAATTAATGATCGTGGTCTCGATCATTGGCATCCTGGCGGCCATCGCGATACCCGCCTACAGTGGCTATATCGTTTCGGCAAAGCTTGTCGAGTCGGTGACACTAACGCAACAGCTAAAACCCAAAATTCTCGATTTTTATCTGGTCAAAGGCCGGTTTCCTAAAAACAACAAGGAAGCCGGTATCCCAGAAGCTAAATATCTTCTTGGTAATTACGTGGCCGGTATCGAGTTAGAAAATGGCGCTATGCATGTCACTCTGGGAAATAAAATAGGCCCGGCTATGGATGGAAAGATTCTGACCATACGCCCCATCGTTGTCATTAACAGTCCTATGAGTCCGATATCCTGGACCTGCGGTTATGCTGAACCGCCAAAAGGAATGAAGGCCATCGGCAACAATAAAACCAACGTGGAATCAACTGGCATGCCTGCTTTGTGTATATAGGGTAAGTTGGAGATACCACGAGGTCTGCACTATTAGCATTTACAGCGGAGTGAGAGCACGTATCGGTACTTTTGTGGTAGTATACTTACAACAAAGGAGGGATCCGTGATGAAAACTATTGAAGGTGTGTTTTTACCTGTTATTTTCATGGCCATGGTGTTGGTTCTAATGCCACTAAGCCAGAACGCTGTTGCTGCAAAACCGGTTTTTGGTTCTGCTGCGGAAAGTAAATACGCGCGTGAATTTTCACCCCCCAAAGGCAAGGCCGTTATCTACATTTACCAGCGCAAAGGCGATGGCAAAGATGTATCTCCAACCGTAAAACTCAACAACTATTTAATCGGGCGTTTGGTTCCCGGTTCGTTTGCGGTATGGAAGATGTCGCCTGGCCAGGTTACGATTCAGGTTGATGGCGTAAAATCAGTTGGATATTCATTTAAAACAAAACCTGGAAAAACATATCGATTCCGGCTTGTTGTTGAGCGGACGGCTGCGGGTGATGAAGTGAAACTCGAGCTTATGTCCGCATCCGCTCGTAACGATATTGTTGGAACACGATTACTTAAAAACCCGAAAACAGTAACCACGTATACGAAAAGAAATCAGGCTATAGCGGCGGCCCCTAAACCATCTTCTACGCCCAAACATTCATCGAAAGCAAGAAGTCGTACTTCAACTGTTAAACAAAAGTCGAAGCAGGATCCTGCTCCAGATCAATCAGGACAATTTGATTATGAGGGTGGTCAGTTGTCGGACAATCTGGGCCTTATGCTTAAAGTCGGTGCTATGAGCTTATCAAGCAGTACCCAGTTCATTGTTGGGGCCGATCGCAGTTTTGATAAGAGCACGTCGTTACCTTATGGCGTTGATATTTACTATCGGTTTTCTTCAGGCCTAACGGTGGGAGGAGAACTTATACAGTACACGGCAAACTTCACCACAGTGGGCTTGAGTGATGAACACGATGTTGATGTTACTCTGGTAATGGCCAACGTGAAAAAGTACTTTAGAAATGAAACGAAGTTGCAACCGTTTATTGGTGCTGGGCTAGGAACCGTCGTGGTAGATATCAGTGGGCCAGCTGTCTCTGGTAGTTCTACTGGAGTCGCGTTTCAGTTAATGGGGGGGCTTGAATACCGAATGAGCAACATTGGTTTTTTTGGCGAGTTAAAATATATCGATGCGATGTCAGAAAGTGATAACAATGAAAAAGTTGATGTTTCGGGTACTGGAATATTTACCGGCATAACCTTTCATTTTTAAGAAAGGTCATGCGAGATTCATGTTTACTGGCCTGGGATGAGACTCAATTACGTTTTTATGTTGGCTCGATGATATAGTTCGCATAAACGTGTAGCACAGAATAGGCTGGAGAAAAATATGAGGTTTTTGCTGGGTACGATGGGTGTTTTAGCGGTTAGTTTTTCATTAACAGCGTGTTCACCCAATATTGGCAGTCAGGAGTGGTGCACGGAGCTAAGAGACAAGCCAAAAGGTGAATGGACAGTTAATGAATTGAGTGATTACACCAAACATTGTTTGTTTAAGTAGAAAGATCGAATATCGGGGCCTGAGGTGCTATGGTCTAAATTAACTATATTCTTACTTTAATATTTTTACACAATTAAGCGAGTATTGTTTCTAACGTGAAAAAATAAATTATTGGAGATAGGTGATGAACTTTCTAGTATCCGGTATTGTACTTTTTTTTGCTGTGCATCTGATTCCTGGCTGGGGTGGTTTACGTCGAAAGCTAATCGATCGTATTGGTGACGTTCGGTATAAGGCTTTATATTCTATTATTGCTTTTATTGGCCTTATTTTAATTATCTATGGAAAATCCACCGCGGATTTTCAGTCAATCTGGATACCTCCGGCCTGGGCGTCAAAAATTACCGTTGTACTCATGGTGCTTTCCTGTATTTTTCTGGTGGCATCTGGTATGAAAACAAACCTGACTCGTTTTACTCGCCATCCCATGTTATGGGGTGTGACATTTTGGTCTATCGGGCATTTAAGCGCGAATGGTGATCTGGCCGCAATAGTCCTTTTTGGTTCGTTTGGGATTTTCTCATTGGCCGCCATGTTTTCAGCGAACCTGCGCGGGGCTAAAAAGGGGCAAACGGAATATCCGATTATTGTCGATGTTATCGTCTTAATTGTAAGTTTGACGTTATACGTTGTCTTTGTCGTTTTACATCCATATTTAATCGGTGTAGCTGTGATTTAAATTAGGCTAACGTATTTTAACCAATTGATTTAAGGGCCATGTTATGGAAACAGAAGCAGAGCTTATCTGGAGCGTCTTGTTTGGGGCAATAGGGTTGGGTTACTTTATCTATGGCAAGAGGCAGCGCGCAATACTGCCGTTCTTAAGTGGGTTCGGTTTATTCATATTCCCCTATTTTATGCCAAATGTATATGTTCTTGTTTTTACTGGTCTGGTGTTAATGGCACTGCCTTATTTTATTGATTATTAGTATGATATTTATTATTTAATGCGCTGCTTTCCATAAATACAGGCTGGCAATCGTTCGGTAAGGCTCCCATTTACGCGCAATATGGAGATATTTATCGTAATGGGCGTCAGCGGGGAGCCGATAGTATTTCTGCATGGATTTTCGTAACACAAGATCGCCGATTGGAAATACGTCGGGTCGACGCAGTGATGTGATCAAAAACATGTCGGCGCTCCATTGACCGATACCTGGGTATTGAACTAATAAATCACGAATCGTTTTGTCATCATGCATGACCAATCGTCTAAAGTTTAATTCACCTGTAAACACAGCTTTCGCTAGCGTATGAATATAGTGTATTTTTTTAAACGATATGCCACATTCACGTAGTATATCATTTTTTATTTTTAATATTTTCTCGGCTTTAAAATAGCGGCCACCATGTTTAGATTGTATTCGTTTTTCAATCGTGCGGCCGGCTTTGACCGATAGCTGTTGATTGATGATAGCTCGAACCAGAGAATGGAAATGGGGTAATGAACTTTTTGACGGGGCAATCGGCCCGGTTTGTTTTATAATTTTAGCCATTATGGTATCGGTTTTACATAAGTGCCTTTTTGCGGAGTTTAATAGCTTGGTATCCATGGCCGTTGATATATTTTAAGAATTTAAAAATATCGGCTAAAACGAAAATTAAGAAAACCATCTTCCCGGAAACCGGCGTTGAAACTTTCATCGGGTATATTGATGAAAAACCGGCCTTGTAGCTCAAATTTCCAATAATCACTAAGACGATGTTCGGCCTCCATAAAGAATAAAGTTTCTTCGCTATGGCGATCAATAATGGCGCCAGCCAGGAATGCGGTGGCCTGACTATTATTTAAGGTTAGACGCGCACCTAGAAATACATCATCATCAGTGACAACGATGGGTGCCATGCTCATATCGCGATCGTCATACAGGTATTCAAACAGAAACCCAATATCGGCAGATGAATCTAATACACCAAAAAATGTATATTCCAGGCCCGCAACGGCGGCGGTAAAACGTCGACCTTGCCCACCACGTGAAATGGCTTCCAGTTTCCATAAGGTTGAATCCGTGGTGAGTTGTACGTCGATGCTGGTTTGATCAATTAAGTCATATCGCGGGACGAATACGGCCTGTCCATTGTTGACGGCCAGTAAGAAGCGTGGTTCTCGGCTCGTGCCCTGAAAGTAACCCAGGCCTATGTCCCAGTCACCCAGGGTATGGCTCCAGCGCAAAGCGCCATCAATATTATTTTCTCTGCGGCTGGATTCATAGGTGGCATTATCAACATCGATGGGGACTGGGCCACGTAATCGTGCATTAAATGCAGCGAAGGTACGCTCACGAAATCGGGGCAGAATAAACAGGCCTATCGTGCCCCAGTCGCGGATTAAATTTAGATTCACCATAGGTTGACCTAACTTGTCTTCACCATCGATATCTTCGACCGTATCGGTCTGGTTGATAATATCAACCAGGTGTAGGGATTCGGTAACCCCCCAGAAAACTTTACTGATACCGACAACAAGATCCCACTCGTCAGCGATATGCAACCAGCTGGCTTCGCGTAGATCCAGGTGACTACGATTATCATCATCGGCGTCCCAGCGGGCAAACGGGGTAACGGTAATGCGATCCTGGTTTTTGTTCCATTCGTAGACAAATTCGGGCTCGATAACGATCGAGGGTGAAATTGTTTCGTCATTTTGTTCTGCATAGGCAGGGCTATCAGGAAATATTCTTGCTTCGATAGAAACTGAGCCAGAAGACTCCCAACCCGAAAAAGCAATGCCACTGAACGATATCAGTGGCAAGCTTATCGATATAACGAAAAATGTTGCGGTGGATAGTTTATATCTGGTCATTCATTTTACCGGGCCCGTTTCAGACTGTTCTTTTCAAAATCCCGTTTACTTAAACCTGTCTGAAACTGGTAGTTGCTCCAGATTAGCTGGGTAGATTTTCCATTTTGATGGTTGACCATCATTTGTTCGCTGGCACGCCAATATTTATTTAGATATTGCTTATAGTCATTAAAGGCTAATGTTTTTAGCAGATCATTTTTTCGGTCATAGTATTCAATTTTTAAAGGAATATAGCGTTGTTTATCAATCCAGACTACCTGGCGCGTGTAACCAGAGTATTTATACTGAGGGTAGTTTTCAACGACGAATGTATTAATATTGCCAAGTTTTTCATCACGCAGAAATTTATATTTAAATTTAGCCACTTCAAATGATGCCAGGTCTTCGTAGGAAAACTGGCTGCCCATAAAGGGCCCGGATTTATTCGATGAGGCAATGCGTTTGACCCGTTTTAACGCGGGTAGATATAACCACTGGTCATCAGGTACGATGGCATGCGAGAAGGACAAAAAGGCCGTGCCCTTTATATCCTTTGGACTATCAAAGATGGTCAAGCTCTTATCGCCATCGCCTTTTACTTCTAATACCTTGAGTCGAATTAAACGGCTACTTTCTTCACCCTGACGATTTTTTAGAATCATCTTCATGCTTGCGGTCGTGTCCTGCCAACCTTCATCCTGTTTTTCGACTTGTTTTGCGATAGTTAGACCTTTTTTTTCCGCTGTTTCCGCATTAGCATTTGTGAGTGACATGGAAGCCACAAACATAATTAATAACAGTTTAATAAAATAGTTCATTTTGGTTTCCTTGCATTAATTCGATTTGGTAGTCGGACTCGTCTTTATTTCTGATATTTTCTCTTTCCGTCCAGCTTCATGAGTAATGGCGGCAATAGTAAAAAGTCGGCTATTAACGCGAAGGCAATAACAATAGACGTTAACAGACCCATGTCAGAATTCAACTTGAATGTGGACAAGGTCAGGATCATAAATCCAGAAATTAATACCGCTGAAGTGACCCAGAGCGCCGTACCAACAGTAGAGAAAGCGTAGCGTACCGCGGCTTCTGCATCCAGCCCTTTTTCACGCCGGGCGCGTAGATACTTACTTAAAAAATGCACGGTATCATCAACCACCACACCAAGGGTCATTCCGGTTACGATCGACAGGCCGATATTAATCTCACCTACCAGTAAACCCCATAATCCAAAGCCCATGGCCGCGGGTACCAGATTGGGGATCAAGCTCACCAGACCTGTTTTAACCGAGCGCAGTGCAAATATCAGTATAAATGAGATAAGTATGAGTGCGACGGTGGTACCGACAATCATACTTTTGATGTTTCGTTTACCGATGTGGGCAAACATGATCGTGGTGCTGGAACCATCGGCCCTGATTTCAGCGCCATTTGCAAGTAGCCAATCTTGCGCCTTTTGCTCCAACGCTAATATATCGGTTGTATTAATGTTTTTAATGGTGACACTCATCCTGGTCGCGGATTTATTGACATTGATCTGATTATTCAGATCCAGACCATAGGGCAAGGACATTTCATATAACAATAAATATTGTGCTGCTAATTCTCTACTGTCTGGCAATCGATAATATTCTTCGGAGTCGCCGTGCATATTTTTATTCAGACGTTTCATCGTGTCGGTCAGAGTATTTACATGAATGACTTCAGGTTGCTTGCGATACCAGTTGGCAAAGGCATCCATTTTTTTTAGGAACTCAGGTTCGGATATACCCCCCTGTTTTTTGGCATCAACCGAATAATCAATTCGGTACATGCCGCCAAGATTCTCGGAAACAAAATCCGATGCGGCACGGAATGGAATGCTTTTGTCAAAGTATTCAACATAGTTTTCACCCAGATTATTACGGGTTAAAAATGACCCTAAGGATATCACCACGATAGTCATGCTAATTAACAATACAGTACGACGACGAATCACAAATTCCGCTAGCTTGAGCATGACGGTGTTGTTATCGAGATTTTGTTTTGGTACCCGTACCGGTAAAATCGACATGAGAGCGGGTAAAAATGTGACAGATAAGAGGAATGCAGCGCCTACACCGACGGCAACAATGTTACCGAGATCATGAAATGGTGGCGATTCACTAAAATTCATGGCCAGGAAGCCAATGATGGTGGAAAGACTGGTCAGGAATACAGGTTGCATATTAATGCGCAGACTTTCAATGATTGCATCGTGTTTGTTCATATTTTGCCGCATAGCATGAAACATGCTCACCAGGATATGGATGGCATTGGCGACAGCAAGGGTCATGATGATGGTGGGTGCAACTGAACTCGGCGGAGTCAATTTTATTCCCACCCAGCCTGAGAAGCCCATACCCACTAAAATGGACATGAAAATTATCCATAAGCCGCTAAATGTACTGGTCCAACTTCTTAAAAATAATCCAATGGCAATTAGCACGACCAGAAAGGTCAGTGGCAGTAGAGTGATCATGTCCTGTATGGAGGCTGAGAAAAAAGCATTATTAAGCAAGACGATACCGGTCATGTAAACATCGATTTCTGGGTACTCCTGTTTTATTTGCTCAGAGATTTTATTCACTGCGATGGTAATCTTTGGCATTTCAGTTTCAGGGCTCTTGCCTGGCAGTTGCATGGTAATATTAATTCCGGTGACATGCCCTTCAGGAGAAAGCAACTTATTTACAATTAAGGGTTCTTTTAAGGCGATTGATTTAATCCTGGCAATGTCCTGATTCGATAAGGAGTCGGCATCCTGAAAAAGATCCTGCACGATAAGATCATCATCTATTGCATGCGTGTATTGAAAATTACTGATTGAATCGACTCGTGAGGAGTAAGGTACCTGCCAGCCCATGGTGGTAATTTGCTCGACGGCTTTTAATGTATTTTTATCAAAGACATTGCCACTTTTAGGGGCAAGTACGATTAATACGTTATCGTCCTTGCTGTAAGTATTTTCCAGTCGTTCAAACGCCAGCATTTGTGGGTTGTCATCACTGAAGAAAACATGATAGTCACCCGTGAAACCCACGTTGCGCATTCCTGTGGCGATGGCAAATACTGAAAGAAGCGTCAGGGCCAGAACCAGCCAACGATTTTGCAGGATCCAGCGAGCATAATTGGCGGTTCCATTATTGGCATTTAAATTATTATTTTGCATGAAGTAACTCCGTATTTAATGAGTTCTAATTTTATTTATGCCGGTTCTATCCAGTTAGGAGGACAGGTATTTTCATACCCCGGTATTTTGGTAATTCGTTCGATCCAGCGGGTGATATTCGGGTATTTTTTCTCAAAGGGAAGAAGATCGAGTTCAAACGATTTTGCTACCGGTAATGACAATGCTCGTAATAATGCCTGAACCATGGGAAACACCACGATGTCAGCCGCACTGATTGTATCGCCAGCTAAATAGTTGTTAGTGTTCAATTGCGGTTCTATCGTTTGGAACTCAGCATGTACATAACGGGCGGCCTTTTCGATTGCATCCATGTTATCCGAAACATCATCAAAAAAGATCGGTCGAATAATGTTTATTAGTGGTTTACACAGGTAATTTTCAACTTCGAAGACCCGTTGCCAGATGTAACCTGTTTCCGTGGGGCTGGTGCCAAACAGAGGTTTGTCAGGACTTTGCTGATCAAGGTACGCCAGGATAGCGATGGATTCATACACCGCATTGGTACCATCTTTTAAAATGGGGAGCTGGCCACGTGGGTTCAGGGCGAGCATTTCAGGCGTTCGGTGTTCTTTTTTAGAAAATTCGAGCAGGTTTGAGTTATATTTTAAACCCTTAACCTCTAAAGCAAGCAGGGTTCGCCAGGAATTTGGGCTACCGGCCCCCCAGTAAATGTCATACGCCATGTCGAATCTCCTCATTGTGATCAAGCTTCTTGAACCGGTTGTTACAAATAGTAACCGTTGCAATTATGCGATGTAAGTCTTGATATTCGCATCTTGTGAATGCAATAATGCACCACATGGACTGGGACAACTTACGCTACTTTTTAGCTGTCGCCCGCAAGGGGTCGATTCGTGCCGCTGCGGCTGACCTGGCCGTCAATCATTCCACCGTTGCACGTCGTATTTCTTCATTTGAGAAACAGCTTGGTGTACGGCTCTTCGAGCGCTTACCGAATGGCTATGTATTGACTGCGGCGGGTGAAGAAATGATGAAGTCTGCACAACATATTGAAGATGAGGTTGTTAAACTGGATCGAAAGGTCATCGGCCGTGACGCTCAGTTAAATGGTGTCTTGCGGGTCACCATGCCCACGGTATTAGCTACGCACTTATTGATGCCAGATATTTCTGCATTCACAAAACTCTATCCAAACATTCACCTGGAAATGGCTTTTTCCAGCGAGGAATTCAACTTGCGCAAACGTGAGGCAGATATCGCTATTCGTTTAACCCAGAATCCACCTGACTACCTTGTGGGCCGTCGTATCCTGCACCCAGCCAAAGGGGTCTACGCCTCACATGAATATTTACGTCATCATGATCCAGAAACGCAGCCCGAAACGTTAAGCTGGATTGGGTGGGAGGAATTTTCATCTCCGACGCATTGGAATAAAGACAGTCGTTATTCTGCTGCACCGATTGTACACAAGGCCGATGATTTGCTGGCCCAGCTTGAAGCGGTCAAAGCCGGGATCGGAATCGCTATGCTACCCTGTTTTTTAGCGGATAAGGTTCCATCATTGGTACGATTGGAATGTATTACCGCAAAAGATATCTGTGGCGATCTATGGATATTAACCCACGAAGATCTACGCGCGACGGCCAGGGTGCGCGCGTTCATAGATCATATGCTTAATGCATTTGAACAACATCGTGATTTGCTGCTGGGGCAACGTTACTCTCAACCCCATGCGGCTGTGAAACTGGGTTCGATGGATAATAATTTAGATCGAGTTACACCTCACGTAAGTTCAGGCGCGATCAGTCTGGAAAACTAAAAATAGTGATCCTGCCTCAGTAGTTTTAATGATTATTTATTTTTCCTGGATAATTCACAGGAGAGTCCGATGAAGGCAATTTGGAAGAATAAAATCCTGGCGGAGTCAGATAAAACCGTGGTCGTAGAAGATAACCATTATTTTCCTGCCGAATCATTAAATATGAAATATTTTATCCCCAGTACTACAACCTCACATTGTCCCTGGAAAGGTAAAGCCCATTATTATTCGATAGTTGTTAATGATGACAAAAATGAGGATGCCGCCTGGTTTTATTCAAAACCTGAAGCCGCGGCACAGGAAATAAAAGACCATATCGCCTTTTGGCGAGGTGTTGAGATTGAAAGTTAAAAAATAACTGCGGACGAAGTCATGGCTGTAAAATTTGAACTGAACCCAAGCCTGCAACGAGATACTTATACGATGGGGCGGTTGTCTGGTAATTATATCCTGCTAAGTAAGAATTCACTCTACCCCTGGTTTATTATTGTCCCGCCTACAGAAGAAATAGAATTCTATAATTTGCCAAAAGAAGTTCAACTACAACTTCTTGAACAAGTAAATGAATTATCAATATTTACCAAACAGAATTTTGATTGTACAAAATTAAATGTGGCCACGATTGGCAATGTGGTTTCACAGTTACATATTCATATCATTGGTCGAAATATAGACGATGCCTGTTGGCCTGGGGTGGTATGGGGGAATGAACAATTTAACTCTTACCCGATGCATCAAGTACAAGATATACAGCAAAAGCTGGTTAACCATCTTGGTGATGAATTTCACCGTGATCTTGACTTGCCTTAAGAGTCACTCGCAGTTGGTGACAGGCAGATCAGACGGTAAGTGTTTTTAAGTACTGAATGACTTCGTTTGATTCATATACCCAATGGTGTTCACCATCGGTATTTTTAATCTTCAAACATGGAACCTTAATTTGTCCACCACCATTTAAAAGTTGTTCACGATGATGTTCATCGTGTTGGGCATCACGTAACTCTATGTTGAGAGACTGGCGTTTTATCTCGCGGCGAACCTTCATACAAAACGGGCAGGTCTTAAATTGATATAAAGCAATATCCTGAGTGGCTTGATTGAGACGTTGTTGCTTTTCAAAAGGGTGTTTGACCCCTTTTGGCGTGGTTAATTTATCAATCAAGAGCATAACTGGACCGATAATACGACGTAGGGTACGAAAGAAAATTCTTATTATCCATTTCATAGTGTGAGCGACCTTAATAATTCATATGCATTATACCCGATTATCCAGAGGTGTACGTAGTATCAAACGCTGATTTTTTTAGTTTATAGTTAAACTTATGATTACTATCTAACTCGCTGATTTATTAGAGTAAAAACCAGCCAAAAGTGATTATGCAGTTAAAAATCCAGACGGTAAGACGGTCTATTCAATGACAGGAAAGTATACTGAGCACAGGCATCAACCGTATGGATCCGATCTTTTCGTACACGATTTTATACGGAATGATAATCTTGGTGGGTAACCAAAGTCATTATCGCAATTGGGCATGGATTTAAAATCAGTTTCGAGCCGGTAAGCTATGAAAAATAATAAAATCGTGGTAAAAAATCTCAGTTAAAATAAAGGGTATAGCGTAGAAGTGGCTCTTGTTTAACAGCCTGTTTATGACCAGTATTTTGTTGTCAGCTTCGATATTTCCGTTTAGAGTACGGCTCTATAGCAAAACTATTATTAAGAGGAATTAACATGGCTAAAGCAACGGCGCGACACATACTGGTAGATAGTGAAGAAAAATGCACAGAATTGAAAAGTGAAATCGAGGCCGGTGCGGATTTTGCGGATGTCGCAAAGCAACATTCGAGCTGTCCATCAGGTCAATCGGGTGGTGATCTTGGTGAATTTGGCCCAGGTCAAATGGTAAAAGAGTTTGATGAGGTCGTATTTAGCGGTGAATTGAATACCGTGCATGGCCCGGTAAAAACTCAATTTGGCTACCACTTGTTAGAAATTACCGGCCGTACGGACTAATGTCGGTTATATACTATATATAACTACCGACAGGGACCTGCTATGTTAAATATCCTAGCTATCGCGATTATCACGCTGTTTGCCTTGCTGTCTTTTTCCTGCGCCGAATTTAAGCAGGCCGGACGGGATATAGGGCATGGAACCCGGGATCTAACCAGGACGATTGGCCATGCAACCCGTGGTACGGTGAAAGCCATTGGCCGTGGCAGTCGCGATGTATATCGTGCCGTGAAGAAAGATATCCAGGATGCCACCGATTAATGCAAGTGGCGTTTAGCGTGATCCCCATATCTTTGCGACGGCCCGGTCATTTCCCAGCAAACCAACTACCAGACCTATGATGGCCATTGTTGCGAATACGATAACCGGTAACAGATACCCTGAATCACTGTTGTCACGCGATAGATAGGCGACCAGAATTGCCAGAGATAAAAAAAGCGTACTCATAAAAATTAGAATTTTACGATTCAAGGGCTTGCATGCGTAGGGTTCATCGCCTTTTTCAAAAAAATTGAGTATGGGTGAAAACAGGCTGCGTAAAATTTTCTTCATAATCGTTAGTTTGCTAAAATAAAGAGAAAAATTTTAGCATAGTTTTACCGCATAAATTAATTATTTAATAGCCTGGTTTGTTTTAAGTTGGAGTAAGAAGTTGAAAAAGGTTCAAGCTGATTTCTGGCAATTAACGGTTCCAGATTCCTGGAGTATCGAGACCGAAGACGAGATGACGAGTATGTACGATCCGGCAGGAAAGGGTACATTGGTTCTTAGCGGCGTTGTTGAAGATGATCCAATAGGGGATGATTACATAGAAGACCTGGTTCTTGAGCATCTGGATGCCGGAGCTGAATTACACCATGAAGTATTTGGTCCTTTTACGGGTGTAGGATGTTGTTTTGAGGCGGATGATGATTACTGGTGTGAATGGTACCTGTGCCTTGAGAATAAGCTGTTGTTTATTACCTATAATTGTGACCTGGAAAGTGAAGGCGAGGAAGACGATCTTATTGAAAGTATTCTCGATTCATTATCATTAGCCACAAATACAAAGTTGCATTAATTACAAAATTAAATCTTTAGTTATTGTGCCAGGAAAGTTGTTAATGAATAGAATTAATGTTAGTGACCTCAACGTTGAGAAAAAAGAATGTCCTCGTTGTCAACAAGAATTTTTCTGTAACGTTAGTAATATAGAACAATGTCAATGTTCTAAAATCAATTTATCCAAACTTCATTCCCGCTATATTTCTGAACACTATACTGGCTGTGTGTGTTTTTCCTGCCTGAAACTAATGGTATTAGAGTTTGATAAACAAATTTCTGACTAGAATGCCTCAATTTTATTATACTTTTTCAATATTGATTTGTTGTGATACAGTTCATTTCTATTATTTGAAGGTGAATCCATAATAGTTGTACGCATTTAATTGATGCTTAAAGGAATTATAATTCACCAATCACCAAATATAGGTAAGTTCATTGGAGAACAGTATGATAGATATGAAACAGATTAAAGAAAACGTCTCAAGTAAGATTAAAAACTATCAGGGCCAGGATGAGCAGGCCTTACCCCCTCGTGAGACGAATAAAACGAACACGGCGTCCGCAAAAAATACGCCTAGCAGCAGTTCGGCGGCGATAGGTGCATCAATTCGTATTCGCGGTGATGTGACTGGCGATGAAAACCTGATTATTCAGGGTGAAGTGGATGGTACCATTAATGTTATTGGACATAATGTAACAATTAGTAAAACCGGTAAGGTAAACGCGAATATTACCGCCAAACAGATCATTGTTGAGGGCGTACTCTCGGGTGATATGGCGGGCGAAGAAAAAGTAATTATTCGCCAGACGGGAAATGTCCATGGCAATATCGTCTCCCCGCGGGTGACATTGGAGGATGGCGCGCTGTTTAAAGGTAGTATAGAAATGGAGCCGGGCAAGGATGAATTATTAAAACCGGGTAATTCTTTAAACTCATCAAATAGTTCATCCGGTCTGAAAACAGCATAGCCCTCTGGCACGATATAATACATTTAGTTTTAATATAATGTTAATCTCTAGTGTTGCTAAACACCTGGCGCCACAACAAACGGGCTATGCGATGAATAGCCCGTTGCTGTTTAGTTTACTCGATAAATTTAGCGAAGATACCTATTACGAAATTCTCGATGTAAACCCGGCGAATCAGTTTCAACTTGACTATTTTTCGCGGGTACATTGCAAGTTGTATTTACCTGGTTCAGGTAAGCAATTGCTAGCACTGAATCCGGATGATTATGATACGCAAACGAAAATAAATCGAGCGCTGGTTAAAAATTTACAACTGTATAAGAATAAAAAAGCTCACCTGAATTTAATTATGCTATGGGATTTGCCAAATTATCTTGATACGAGTTTATTGAATGAGTTAGTACAGTTTCTACTGCCCCACGCTCAAAACGATGTCATGTTGCATATCTATATTCAAACACGCGAAAGCATGCCGGAGCTACCGGGCCACTATACTTTTCAGGGCGATAACAAGATTTGGGTTGAAAATAATTCGGTCAATACCATCCCGTGTCCTATGTACTATAAGGAAGCATTGCAAAAGATTTTGTCTCCATTCGAGGTTCAAAAAGGAGTTTTACTTTCAAACGGTCTACAGGAATATCTTCTCAAAAGGCAATAAGCACGCAAGCTGACCTATTTTCGGTTGCCATTGTAGGTGCTACTTCCATCATAGCCCAAACGTAGTTTTTTTGATCTGTTTATTGTATTCTCAATACCTTGCTGGTTTTTATTAATCTATAATCCAGCTTTACTATATTCAAGGAGTGATGACGATGCGGATAAAATTCCTTAGTATTTGTTTTATCTCTGCGCAACTCATGTTTACCACAACAGCGGTTTATGCGCATCAGGAGCTCGAACACATTGTTGTTTTTGGCGATAGTTTGTCAGATCCCGGTAATGCCTTTGCCTTAACAGGTACCCAGTCAAGGCCACCGTATTTACTCATTCCTGAGGCCGCTTATGCGATTGGCGGTCATCATTTTTCAAACGGAAAACCCTGGATCGAGGTCTTTGCGAAAGAGCTGGATCAAAAATCCAAACCTGCATTTCATAATTTAAAATATACCAATTTTGCCGTAGGGGGATCGCGTGCGCGCAGTGAGGGCAGCGTAAATCTGAGTACCCAGGTCGCTGTATTTTTAAGTTCACGTACATATGAATGGTATGAAGATTCCGAAGATGAAGTGCTTTATGTATTGTTTATAGGCGGTAATGACATACGGGATGCCATTGTTGCATTGGTAACGGATCCATCGGGGGCAAGCAGTGGTCTAATTTTACGCGAAGCATTAGCATCAATAGGCGATAATTTAGCGTTGTTGATACAGACGGGCGCAAATCGTTTCCTAATCGTTAATGCACCTGACTTGTCATTAACCCCCGCGGTTCGTATGCAGGGAGCGGGTGCGCAATTTGCCGCCAATATTTTGAGTGTTCAATTTAATCAAGGACTGGAACAATTGATTAACGGATACCAACGAGCTTATCCCATTGAAATAATTGAATTTGATTTATTTACGTTATTTACTTCCCTGGCACAGAACCAGGTAAAGTTAAGATTAAGTGAGACTGAAAAGGCCTGTATAACACCGGGAGTTATTGAAGATGCTATTTGTGATAAGCCAAATAAATATTTATTTTGGGATGGGATACATCCAACCAAACGAGTACATAAATTTATCGGTAAATTTGCCAGTAAATTCTATGCAGACGACTAACTTGTAAAAGCAGAAGACAGCGATATTCTGAGTACGATGAGGTAAAATACTGTTAATAAGACTTATAGTGTAAAAAATTGATTAATACGATAATAAAAAATACAATGTTTTTGCTAGTAATGATTTTGGCTATAAATTTATCGGCCTGCGTGTCACGCTACAAGCCATTGAAAACAATTAAACCATTATCGGGGTTGTGCGAAGATTACATTTTATTTTCTGTTTCACTGACTAAACAGCGTGATCATGGTTTTAGTAAACGGGCTACCATCAATATATCCGGGTTTTCGGTAGGCAGCGAAGCAAATAAAGAATTACTTTATCAACTATATAAACCTGTAATCGAAACTATCTACGCTAATTTTCTACTTTCTGTCAGTGCAGTAAAAGTATTCGCAAAAGTTCAGTGTGAACACAATATGGAACAAAACTGGCCACTTTTGGTCAACGGCTTATATAAACAGGCAGCAAATGTAATCCGAACGTGCCGCTATCATAATGAACTAGATGAAAACATGGAAAAATGTCTGATTCTTTCAATGCAGGGTAAAAGTTTTAGAGAACCACCTGGACCACCAGAATATTAATTATTATGAATGAACGAATTACAGAATTAGAAACTCAACTGGCTTTTCAGGATGATACGATCAACGAACTTAATCGGGTGATTACCGATCAGCAAACTCAAATTGATAAGCTTAAGGAACAAGTTGAATTGCTGTATAAAAAATTTAAGTCGTTATCCGAATCGGCAGAGCATCATGATGAAAATGAACCGCCACCACCACACTACTAGAGTTTAACCATGGCGCTGGCGATGAAAGATGGTGAATCCAATTTTGGCATGGAGGTTATTGATAAGATCTCGATGCCCCATGTATTACAGTTTATTCAGGCCAAGTTGGCATTATATGATACAAAACTCATTGAATGGATAAAGCTGTTACCCTTGAATAAAAAAGCCATTTTACATGGTTGTTGTAGCTACCCGGTTCGTATTAAGCCCCGTGCGCGTCGATATAAACAGGGTTATCGTTTACGTGCCAGCGTTAATATTGAATTAGCACCTCCGTATACCTATATGCACTGGGGACGAATTCCATCTTCCGACTACCAGCAAGGTTGGTATTCTGGCCCCATGGATTTTCGGTTTGATGATCTAGATGAGTGTGCAGTGCATACTTTGGCACACGAATGCTTTCATTTTCTAAGCCACTCAAAACAGGTAAAACATAAGAATACCGAAGCTAATGCCAATTGGTGGGCAGACCAGTGGACGTTGGAATTTAAGGCGGATCAATAGTATCTATTAGAATAGGGTAAATATAGATAAATTATCAATCGAAATGACGGTTTAGTTGTGATTCAGGTTGGTATTTTAGCCTGTATATAAGGCATAATGTGCACCCGTAAAAATTTTGACTGATTATATTATTTAATAAGGAAAAGAACGTGAAAAAACAGACAAACCAAATCTTCGTAATAGCCGGACTGTTTCTATTTGCTGCGAATGCTATGGCGGCTGATTATAAATCTGAGAAAGCCAAATTGAGCTATGCGATTGGCGTGCAAATGGCAAATTCATTAAAGCAACAAAAATTAGGCGGCGAAGTAGACGCTAAACTAATTGGCGAAGCCATTAATGATGTCCTTGGCGGTAAAAAATTAAAAGTTACCCAGGCTGACCAGCAGGCCGCGATGACCGCATTTCAGCAAAAAATGATGGCCAAACAAAAAGAAGCCGCAGGAACAAAAAAATCAGCATGCGATAAATTTCGTGCTGATAATAAAAAACGTAAAGGTGTGAAAGAGCTGGCTAACGGTATTCAATATGAAGTACTGAAAGATGCTAAGGGCGCCAAACCAAAGAAAACCGATAAGGTTACGGTGCATTATCATGGAACTTTGATTGACGGCACGGTATTTGACAGTTCAACTAAACGTGGTAAACCTGCCAGTTTCCCATTGAACGGTGTGATCAAAGGTTGGCAGGAAGTATTGCCATTAATGTCGACAGGTTCCAAATGGAAAGTGGTCATTCCACCTGAGCTGGCCTATGGCGAACGCGGTGCGGGCGGTTCAATTGGACCGAATGAAACGTTAATTTTTGAAATCGAGCTTATTTCGATCGATAAGTAATTTATGCCAGCAGCAACATGCACACGATGAGTGGGTGAAATATAATTATCCTGCGTGCATGTTCTTAATGAGACTCCGAACCAGTTAGGGTTTCTTTAAATAATTAACGGCCTTGAATTAATTCAAGGCCGTTTTTTTCTACTATGAATTGCTACCCTCATTTTTATATTCCGTCCTGAGCGCAGAGAAGGATCTTCGTGCATCATCTTAGCGTTGCAAGATCCTTCGCTGCGCTCAGGATGCCAGTAGAGAGGGTGCACCAGGATGACGGTATCGAGTCGAGGCTCCGTACGAACTAAAAGTAATAGTATAGATAGGCCTGAGTAATGTGCCGGGTGTAATGCTCTGCTGCGAAGTTTGATTTGTTTGTTGTGTATAGATATTTCACACCAATTTCAAGACCGGAGACGGGCAGCACATACAGGGTTAACAGGTATTGTCTTCGGTTATCTTCACGTGTCCCAGATGGTACCGGGCCATAGAGGCTATTACGAAAGAGTAATTCGTTTTTAATCTTTATTGATTTCGAGATTGAATTTTTTAAACGCAGACGAAAACTATGACGTGTTGGCGAATAATCAACAGCGGGTGTGTTCAGCAGGTTATCTGCGGGCTGATTAAGTCGATCATTGGTTTCGTATTCATAACGCAGTCGTAATTTGCCCAAGGCTGTATTGCTTATGAGTTGGGCACGGAAACGTTGTTTGCTACCGTCCAGATAATTATAAAGCGCATTCTCTATTTTAATATCACTGTAATTGTATCGGAATAATAATGAGCTACGATCTGCGAAACGATATTTCGCTTCAAGGACGGCATTATTTATGGATTGGTAATCCTGCTGATTGAGTTTGCTTGTGGTGTAATAGATCCCGGGAGTGATGATCCAGTTGCCCGTTTCTAGCGGGAATTCAAGACGCGTCTCTAGCTGGCGATAATCATTTTGGTTAACGGTCGAAAAATTTTGCTCGTAGTATCTCAATTTAAAATTTGCGTAGGGCATTCGAAAATATAAATAGGCAAAACTTTCGGTAAATTTATCCGATAAAGTTGACGGCGACCCGGTGGTGGTCAGGGTGACGTTACTGTCATAACCGTAGGCGATGTTTGCGCCACCATCGATCTGGAATATCGATGTGCTTCTTTTCCCCGATTGGCCATTCATGGTGGCAGCGAGTCGTTCAATCTTATCGCTAAAGTATTGCGAATGTACCTGTTGATCCTGAGCCAGCGTAAACCACCGACGCGCTTCGGATTTGTGCTGCTGTTTGAGTTTCACCAGGCCGAGATTATACTGAACCAGTTGTTTTAGCTTTGGGCTAGGTAACACGCGACGAAAGGCGGTTTCGGCCTGCGGGTATTGTTTGAGTTTAAAATGGCTTACGCCTAAATTAAAATTTATCGTGTTCGGGTTATAGCCCTGGCTACGGGCCTGTTTGAAGTAGTCGATGGCGAGCGCATAGTTTTTTTGCGCGAAGGCCTGCGCGCCTTTTTCGAAAGAAACCTTGTCATCGGCCAGAGCGGGACCGACGGCGATAATAAAACCCAGAATTAATAATGTTAAACGCAGGTACGACGACATGCATCCCCTCTCCACAGTACAAAATCTGACTAAACGCGCAAGCGCACTCAGTAAGATACTACAAATATTACAATAGAATTATTAACGCAGTCCTGATTTTCAATTATAACTAACGGGATTTC
This sequence comes from Gammaproteobacteria bacterium, assembly GCA_003233255.1. GTDB lineage: Bacteria > Pseudomonadota > Gammaproteobacteria > UBA6429 > Thiohalophilaceae > SZUA-24. The sequence continues at coordinate 21,532 of QILH01000115.1, forward strand.
ATAAGTTCAGGGTAATTGAGGCTAATCTCCAGATTCTGGGGGCTCTGGTGGTTCGGGCGGATCTTCAGATTCTGGGGGCTCAGGCGGTTCGGGTGGATCTTCAGATTCCGGGGCTTCGGGTGGTTCGGGCGGATCTTCAGATTCCGGGGCTTCAGGTGCTTCGCCATTCTCAGTCTCATGCTCGTCTTCGTTGTTTTCGCCCGAGTTTTCGTTGTCATCATTCGAGCCCGATTCATGCTGTTGTATTTCAAATTTAGCCGGTAACTCGATTTCGTTTACGATCTCCTGTGCGTCTTCATGGCGAATTATTTCCATGGTGATATCCGATAAGTCAGGGCGATCAGAGGCCAATACCGTCTGGCTTAACGAAGTAAACGTGATGACTGCGGCAAATGTGAGCGTAGAGCGGTTCATTTCATATGCGCCTAACTGCTTAAAACGGGTAAGTGCTGAGATGAAGAAGGTATCGGAATCAGGTTCAATTTAAAAGTCCGAGTTTGTCCTTCGTGCGAGATTCTGGCAAGCAGGATTCCCCCCTGTTTACCTTGAATAATAATAGGCAGACTTAAACGGTTACTGCCCTGTTTCAGGGTCGTCTGCCATTCGAGTTTACGTTGTCCCGGATAACCGACGATCTCGGCGCCAACCGGTAACTCAATGCTCATGGCTGCATTCTGAATGTGGCGTGGGCTATTAAAGACCAGGTTCACTTTCCTGGATTGCAGGGTGGGCAATTCAACGGTGATGATGGGCATACTGTCCTGATTCGGCTCGGTAAAATCAAAGGCCATGAACCAGACGACTAGCAGTGCGGCAAATGCGGTTGCAAAACCTGCGGCAAACCAGGCGGGGAAAATAAAACGAGGCTTGGGTGTTGGCTGGGTCAGGAAATGCAACATGCGTTGCTCGTAACCGGCACGCGGCTTTATCGCCGGTTGCTGTTGGCATTGGCGAAGAATGTCTTCAGCAAAGCGGTATTCGGTACGACAATCGGCGCAGCTCTGTAAATGCTGTTTGATATCATTGCAGTCCGGCCGAGAGAGTTCCCCGTCCAGGTAATCATCGAGTTGTTTGATTATGAGTTCACATTGCATACGTTACGCCCTTATTCATTTACACGCTTATTTTTGGGAAAGGGTTCCCGCCGAATCAGCTCGCGCAGGGTTTTTCGACTGCGGTGCAGGCGTGATTTTAGTGTTCCGACCGGGGTTTCCATGATTTCTGAGATTTCGACCAGGGTGTAGCCCTCCAGATCGTGCAGAAGTACCAGTTGTCGTTGTTCTTCTCCAAGTTGATCGAGTACCTGCGAAAGCTGGCTGGATAATTGATCCTGGGCAAGGTGCTGTGCCGGTCCCTGAGCGGGATCGCAGGAATGTCGAAGAGAATCGACGCCATCTTCATGTCCTGGCACACCGGGATTGCGTTTTTGTTGCCGGGTAAAATCGATAAACTGGTGATACAGGCTCTTTAAAAGCCAGGTTTTCGGATTCTCCAGCTGGTCGAGTTCAATCTGTTTTTGATATGTTCGCATGAGCAGTGTCTGAACGATGTCTTCTGCATCATCGGCATTTCCGGTTAGCCTGTAGGCGTACTGATAGAGCCGCTGCAAATGCGGACGGATCTGTTTTTCAAAACGCTTTTGTCGAGACGGGTTAAACACGTTATGCTGTTGTTAAATTTATCGGTTAAATTCAGTAGAGCTTAAGTGTACCGGTTTGTTGGCGAAAAAAAAGCAACCTGAGAATTAAGTTGTGCAAAATTTCTCATGGTGCAAATGCTAATATCCATAATCGCATGTTGGCTATTATCCGATCTGATGATTTTGCTCAGTGGTTGTTTGGCGATGGGCAGGGTATTTATCCGTGTTTGATGATACCAATCGATGATTTAACACCTAAATATTATGCGCTAAACACACGTGTTAATTTCGTTAAAAATAATTTTCTGGATTTAATACCGTCGATTTAACTATTTTCCACTGTGAGAAGCCATAAGATCAAATGCGATGGACGCATATTCACCGAAGGTGGTAAACGTCTGAAATTCATCCGCCGTTAATTTTCGACCGCTGCGTTTACAATCCGCATAAATAAGTCCGCGTGCCTGACCGTTGACGGTGATGGGGATGCAGAAAAATTCCAGGGTGTCGAGACAGCTTTTTACCTCAGGGGTGATCAGTGGGTTCATTGCGCCGCGCGTTTTATCATTCAACCAGAAGGCGGCGTTTGAACGCATCAGGGCGGCAAAGATATTTTTTTCGGTCATGGAAAAACAAAAGCATTTTTTTAATTTTTCTTTTGCATCGCCCAGGGTGTATTTCGCTATCAGTATATTATCTTTCGGTGAGATAAAGGCCAGTATCGTGCGTTCCATACCCAGGGCGCGATAGATACCTTCAATAATGGTGCCCAGGATGGCATTGAGATCGGCTTTCTCATGCAGCATGGTGGTGAGCTCGCGCAATATTTCCATTTGCAGGGAGTGCCGGGCCTGTGGTTCATTATCCGTTTCGGAAACAAGTTCGCTGGCATCATCCAGTACCGGTAGCGGGATAAGCTGGCTGGCCGCTTCGGCGCCGTATTCGGCGGCGGTGCGTGCTGCTTCATGCGCGCACGCCTCAACTAATGAATTGGTTTCATCGAAGGTGAACTCAATATGGTCAGCAATCTTCTGAATGCAGTCCTTTGTGTTGATGCCGCCCCAGCCTTCCTCAACCGCCATAATGAGATTATTGGCGTAATCGAGATCTTTCATGACTGCGTCGGCTTTATTAAGACCCTTAAAGTATTCAGCCAGTAAGGTGCTGAGCTTCCATTCGTTATTTAATGACATGGTTAGTTGTTTCAAACTAAAACCGAGGATATCGATTTCGGCTTTTGCCGGATCTTCCCACTCGAGATAGGCCGCATCGAGCTTTTTGGCAAAACCGTATGGGAAACACCAGAAGGCCATGTTGCCCAGACGCGAGAGCAGGGCGGCGACAAATACCGCTTCCGGGTCATTGCTTTTGCGTTGGAAAGCGATATTACGCGCCTGTACGGCGGCATGAAATGAGCGAGCCATCTCTTTCAGGGCATGTTCGTGTTGAATGCCTTTGAGTAAGGGATCAAGGATGGAAATAGACAGCGCCATGCTACGCACCACATCAAAACCGAGCAGCACAATGGCACGGCTAATGGTGTTGATGCGGCGGTTGCCGGGATTATAGTGCACACTGTTGGCAAGGCGCAGGATGCGTGCAGTCATCGTGCTGTCGCGCAGAATCAAATGCGACAGACTGGCGATCGAGGTTTCGTCACCACTGGATGCCGAGGCGATACTCGTCGCGGTGTGGGCGAATACCGGCATCTCCTCTTCACTGATGCGGCGTGTCCACTCACTTAGACTAATGGCTTGATCGGTGCTGGTTGACATGTTTTATTTAAATGATGAATACAGGTACTATATCGAGCATAATCATAAAAAGTGTAGGCCGGATAAGCATCTGATTTAAAAAATAGAAAAATAGTTTTGTCCGTTATGACGATGGCCTTATTAAAGGTAATAAAATTAAGCTTATAAGTTATATTTTATGTGGGGTGTAGGGTTGGTTAGATAAATCTAATCTGCGCTATGTTGGATTCATCAGTCTTGTGTCAGCACCAGATATACAATCCAGGGGTTCGATGTGGCGGCGAAATTTATCTTATTTTTCTTGATCATTTTTTTGTCGATCGCCATTAATATGCCTGACAGCATGATCACGCGTCTGGGCTTTGATGCAAACTATTTATTTGCGGCGTTAGCGGCTGTGGCGATAACCGGTTTGATCGTTCATCGACGCATACTGCTTGTTGTACTGGTTATTCTCAGTACCATTGGCGCGAATTTGCCGGTTGGAGTTGCTGATCGGTTGGGCCTGGATCGGGACATGCTGCTGGCGACACTCATTGCCCTGGTCGTAATTCCTTACGTAGCCGGCAAGGTCGAAATGAAGTAGAATTTTCACTTGATCGGCTGTCCATGTTGTCAGTGTTCAAAGCGAAACAGATGTATATCGGAAGGATTCAACTATGTTTTCACAGGACGTTATTGATCATTTGAATCGAGACAGCGATGAGCATGAAGACTGGCTTGAGGACAATGAGGTACTGCAGCCTCTTCTTTCTAATTCCCATTTAATTATTCAACCCACTCTGATGTCCAATGTTCGTCGTGTTCTGGCGTGCGATAACGCATATGGCCGGATAATATCGATCGAGCAACGCACCTGTAGATGGAGTTATTTAGTAAAACTCAATGAACAGCATGCGGCGGTGGAATTAATTGAAGCTTTGGTAAAACAGATTGATACGATCGATGGGTATTATCGAGTTGAGAATGATTTTCTTGTGCTGGAGCTGCCACCCGGTTATTACCTTGACGTACTCTATCGCAAATCAATTAGTTTTGTCGTCAGGAAGATGGAGTCTGTAGAACTGGAAGTGGTGTAGTTTCTGGCGCTCAATGTCGTGGTGCAGATCGTATTTTTCAGAACATGAGTTAAATGGATCCAGATAATGGTGGCGGTGTTAAACGGCGAACAACTAAACGCGCGATTTGACGGATTGTTAAATTAGGTGTACTTATTTACTAGTGCAGACAAAAGAAGGCTTGTAGGGTATGACCGATCTGATTGGCACATCATCACAGGAAAAACGCAAACATAAGCGTATTCAATATGGGCGCATGGTCAATGTGACCACCGGGTCGGGTAATAATATGCGTCTGGAA
>QILH01000075.1 GCA_003233255.1 Gammaproteobacteria bacterium
GCACTAAACGAACGCGGCCGCCCCTTTGTACCTGATGTTATTGACAACTTATTTTGCGGAACAAACCAAACTTAGTTTGACTCTTTACTTACGAAAGGACTGTAACCATGGATACTAACAGGAAACCCGGATGGGTCACTGCGGTGGCGATAATCGCCATAGTCTTAAGTGGTTTTGGCGTTATGGGCGGTATACAGGAAGCACTCACGCCGTTCATGCTCGATGCACAACGTGCCGACTATGAGATAATGATCGAAGAGCTTAATAACATTGCCACAGAGAGCGAACAAAATCTTGGCCCGGAAGAACAACAGGTCACCGAAATGTTCAAATCCTTTGCTGGATTTTTAGAAAAAATACTGGACATGCCGGAATGGTATCTGAACTGGTTAATCCTGTCTGGCATTATATCAATATTCATTCACGGCTTTTACCTGTTTGCTGCCATCTGGCTAATGCAATTAAAACCTTATGCGCCACGTTTCCTCGCTATTGCTCTGCCACTCAGCATCGGCTTTGCCATTACCCGGATCACTATCGCGGTGCAGGCTCTCGACAGCATGGCCATGCTGATGATGGCGGGTACGTTGGTTGCGACGTCGGTTGAAGTGATACTTTTTATTATATTGCTAAGCAAAGATAAATCGGCCTTCAGACAATTTGAAGCATAAAATAATATAGTTGTATGGCGCACCCTGAGCTACAACAAGATGATAATGTGGTCTATGTTGGCTTTTGGTTACGCTTTGCCGCAGCCATCATCGATAGCATTGCGGTCACGGCAATCATTCTACCAATATTACTTTTAATCTATGGCAAAGGTCTATTCGCCATTGATGTTGATCCGGATCTAACCCAGACATTACAAAATCTGGTGCCCGGTGTTGGTGAATTTATTATTAAATACATCCTGCCGGCCATCGCAGTGATTTTATTCTGGATGTTTAAATCGGCAACGCCCGGTAAAATGGTTATAAATGCCGAGATTGTCGACGCCAAAACATTTGGCAAGCCATCGAAACGACAACTTATTGGGCGCTACCTTGCCTACTATGTCTCTATTGTGCCTTTTTTACTTGGCATCTTCTGGGTCGCCTTTGACCGGCGAAAACAAGGTTGGCACGATAAGCTGGCCGGAACGGTCGTAATTGAAAAACGACCCTAAATGACCTAAATCGCTCGTTTAGGCGACTATTTGCTGGCTAAATCGCATACTATTCTCTAGACTATTCAAACGCTTAGAATAAATCAGTCCGCATACATGTCAGCATTCACTCAATTCTTTCGTTTTCTCTACATCGGCTGGGTGTTGGTGCGCTATCGTCTGGATGTCTTGCTACTGGCTAGCCCCCTGTTTCGACCCATCAGCTGGGTGCAACATGCCCTGCCCTGGAACTGGGTGCGACGCAAACCGGCTAACCGCGGTATTCGTATCCGCATGGCGCTGGAGGAACTTGGGCCAATCTTTGTCAAGTTTGGCCAGATCATCTCAACTCGACGAGATCTAATTCCAGACGATATCGCAAGCGAATTAACAAAATTACAGGATCAGGTGCCCCCCTTTCCCGATGAGGTTTCACGCCAGTTAATCGAATCTGCCTACGGGCGATCCGTTCAAGAACTGTTTGCCAGCTTTGAAGCCACACCGTTTGCATCCGCCTCGATCGCACAGGTACACGGTGCGGTATTACACAGCGGTGAGGAGGTCATCGTTAAAGTGGTCAGGCCCAATATCCTGCCGACCATTCAACGTGATATCAATCTACTGTACACCATCGCCGCAGGTGTCGAGCGACACTGGAAAGCGGGCAAACAATTACGCGTCGTTGACGTGGTGGCCGAATTTGAAAAAACCATTATCGATGAGCTTAATTTAATGCGTGAGGCCGCCAATGCATCGCAACTCCGGCGTAATTTTTCGGATTCTAAGCTGATTTATGTGCCCGAGATACACTGGAAGTTTTCACATCAATCTGTTTTGGTGATGGAACGTATCAGTGGTATACCCATTAGTGATATTGAGGCGCTAAGAAAGCATAACATCAATCTGCAACAACTTGCCGAACAGGGCGTGGAGATCTTTTTTACTCAGGTCTTCCGCGATAGTTTTTTCCATGCCGACATGCATCCTGGCAATATTTTTGTTTCGAATGAAGGTAAATATATCGCGGTTGATTTTGGTATTATGGGCAGTCTTAATGAATCCGATCAACGCTACCTGGCTGAAAACTTTCTCGCTTTTTTTAATCGTGACTATCGACGCGTTGCCCAATTGCATATCGACTCGGGTTGGGTTGATAAAAACACCCGTGTTGATGAATTCGAGGCCGCAATTCGTACGGTGCTTGAACCCATTTTTGATCGACCCCTAAAAGATATTTCATTCGGGCAATTATTGTTACGTTTATTCCAGGTAGCACGCCGCTTTAATATGGAGGTACAACCTCAGCTTGTTCTGCTGCAAAAAACTCTGTTAAACATTGAGGGCCTGGGTCGCCAGTTATACCCTGACCTTGATTTATGGAAAACGGCGAAACCCTTCCTGGAACGATGGATGTCAGAACAAATTGGCCCGCGCTCGTTTATAAAACATGTAAAAGAAAATGCACCTATGTGGGCCGAACACCTGCCCAAATTACCTAATCTTATTTTTGATGTTATTCAGCAGGCAAAAACCGGGAAGCTAAAAGTTTCGCTGGACGATGCGCAAATCAGCTCAATCCAGCAACAATTAAAACGCAATAGCCGGCGAAGTTTTTTGACTATACTCGGCACAGGGCTGTTTCTATCCGCTACTATTATATTTGCTTTAGATGGCTACTCCAAAACCATGCTCTGGAATATGCCATATATATCCTGGGTTCTGGGCGGTGTCGGCATCACCCTTTTAGTAGTCGCCTGGCCCAAAGATCCTCGAAAATAGGACCTCGAAATAATGAAATTAAATTTTGCTAGCAAGCTTTTCATCCTCTCCTGTTTGAGCGTCCTGCTGCCGTCCTGTACAGGTATTCAGATATACACCACCTCCAATCATCAGGCGATTTCTTTACAGAAAGGCGACCTAACAGAACATGGTCTTGCCTTTTTAACTCCAACATCACCGACCGGCTACGAACAGGACAAGCAGGCACTTGCATTTGGTTTTGCGGATACACTTAAAGTAATACGTAAGGATCTGACATTTATATCTTTGCCTGCAACCCTTGGTGCGGTTAATCGTGCCGATCTTACTGATGAATATAAAAATATGTATCAAGAATACTCTGCTACAGGCATTCTAGAAAAAGATACCCTGGCAAAAATTAGTAAACTAGTTAATGCCCGTTACTTTGCACTTTTAAATCTTGGCCAATTTTCTACTGGCACCAATAACCGCTTTGGGCTACTCGGCTTGAGGCTGGTTGATACCAAATATTCTAATATACGAGTCTTTTTGCAAATATGGGATGGCCAGACAGGCGCCGTGGCCTGGGAAAGTATGGCCGAAGTAAATTACTCGGATGAAACGATCTCCGAAACACCCATCACGTTTCGAAAAGTAGTTGAAGAAGCCGCCAGGCTGATGCTGCAGAAATTACCCTAACTGGGATTAACTCAGGGCTGGATATAGCTATGGTACGCCTGCATACTTCCCGCCAGTACGACCAGACTTATCACCCAGACAATAATATAAATAACCATCGACTGGCGCGCCTTTTGTTTATCCAGCCAGGTTCGAGGTTTGACACCCTTAAACAATAAGACTAGTTTAGCCGCTAGATTAACGCTCACCAGATTAACCGCCAACAATAAGGCCGCACCTAATGCAAGTTTATAATTTCCATGGGCCAGCATTAAACCAACGGTCGCCGTGGGCGGCAATAATGCTACCGCGACCATCACTCCCACCAGTGTGCTTGAAATTCCGGTGGTCATCGACAGTACGCCAGCGGCTCCAGCAACCAGTGCCAATACCATCGCAGGAATAGTTACATTCGTTCTCGCCAATAATTCCTGGCTATCCATACCATCGGCCCAAAGAAATCCCATCGCGTAAGATAAAGCCAGTGCCAGGAGCAAACCGGTAAAATTTGTTTTCAGGGACTGTAAGATTAATACTTTGTCGCCTAATGATGCGCCAAAGGCAAACGCAATATTCGGCCCCAGCAATGGTGCGATTACCATCGCTCCTATCACTACGGCAATGTTATCTTCAATTAAACCGATCGCAACAACGATGGTCGAAAAAATAACCAACAGGATAAAATTTGAATCTAATCGAGCGCCAACTTCAATCTCATTATATAACTCTTCACGCGTGCGGCTGCCGTTGTATTTTTTATCGCCTTTGATTTCTTCTGCACGCGGCAGCACACCCTCGATCGGATAAATAATGATCCGCCAACCCGGCACGGCCGTTAACGCTAACTGCACCGCATCAATGACGGCCTGTTGTTTTTCTGGACGGACTAATAATCGCATACTGCATCGCTCATCCTCTTCGCTCCTGGCTACCCAGCAATCCATAATTTCATATTGCTCAGCAATACCGCGTATGGTATCAACATGCCCGCAGTCACCAATAACTTCTATAATCCGCATAATTTTATTTACCTAACACCGTCTCAAATAGGGAGAGGGCTGGAGTAAGGGAACGATAAGGCTTATCTGATCAAAATCTATTTTTTTATACCACTGTTCGCATCAGTGGTTCTTCAACCTGTTGACGTTTTTCTGGCCCGGCAATAAGTTCAATTAGCTTTAAGGTAAAATCCATGGCCGTACCCGGCCCCCGTGATGTAATCAGCTGCCCATCGATTACCACCGATTCTGTCGATAATTTCAACCCTGGAACATCAAGCTCTTCTAGCACACCGGGATACGCCGTCGCGGTTTTATCCTCAAGCAAGCCCGCTCTTGCAAGTGCCTTCGGTGCGGCACATATTGCGGCAATATATTTATTTTCTCTCGCTAATTCTGTTAATTTTTGCTGCACCAGCTTGTTGTCACGCAGGTAATCGGCACCAGGCAAACCACCGGGCAAAACCATCATATCGAATGCATCGGACATAATTGCCTGCATCGTTGTTTTGGGAAGTAACACCATACCTCGACTTGCGATAACCGGCTGATCATCCAGGCCCGCGGTAACAACATCAAATTCAGCACGCGTCAATAGATCGGTAATGGTAACCGCTTCGAGCTCCTCACAACCCTGAGCTAATGGGACGAGAATGCGCGGGCTTGCCATGCCAGTTTGCTCCGGGTGTGTCGCCAACGGATCAACTCTGAAACGCTGATGAGTTCATAATTAGTGCCTATTTCTTTTAAACGGTGCTGTAAAAATGAAATGCTCTCAGGATAAGGGTGTGCAATCATTATCGCACTCCCTTCCTTGTTTGCATGTCTCAGAAAATACCGCCACTGTTTTGCCATAGCATCAGGGTTCTTATCATTATCCAGAAATACATCTCGTGTCGCATGATCTATACCGACTTGTCTGGCAACTGAAAGTGCCTGACTTGAATCAATGGTACGACTATCCACAAAATACAGATCACCCCGTGCGCGTAATTTCTGCATCAACCAACGCATTATTTTGGTATTCTGAGTAAGTCGGCTGCCCATATGATTATTAATACCACGAATATTCTCAAGCGAAGCCAGGCTTTCATCGAGACTGGCACTCAGTTCGGCTTCCGTCATATCGGCATGCAAACCTGCTTTACCAAGGTAGCGCTGATCGATTGACTCCATTGGCAGGTGCAATATGATTTCTTTATTTTTCTTAATCGCGAGTTGCGCCAATAAGCGCGCATAGGGCGTATATGGAATAATACCAACGGTGATATTAGCGTTTAAGGCAATAACCCGACGACCGTCTTTTAGTCGGTCGCCAAGATCATCAATAATAATCGCCAGACGGGGCTTTTCGTTTACCGGTAATGGGTCGGCTGCAATCGAGGTGCCACCAAACATCGTTAGAATTAACAAGCCAATGCCTAACCGCATAGCAACCCTCAAACACTAGCACCGATAATCAGAACCTAGCGTTGGCCAATTAGATACAAACCTTTCAATAAATTTAATGCTTCGTAAAGCGCATAGTCTTCATTGACAAGTTTTTTGCCGTTATCTTCTTTATTCTTATCGCCTTTTTTAGCCGCTTTCTTTTCATGTTCCAGATGGCCCTGAAGATCGGCTTCTTTAATCTGCGATACACCTGGTTTTTTGTTTTCCGTCAGTTTTAAATCTTTTATTTCAATGTCAGGATCAATTCCTTTGGCCTGAATAGAGCGACCCGACGGGGTGTAATATCGTGCGGTCGTTAATTTGATTGCAGTATTATTGCCCAGCGGCACAACCGTTTGCACCGAACCCTTACCAAAGGTTTTGCTGCCCATAATGATGGCCCGCTTATGATCCTGAAGTGCGCCAGCAACAATTTCCGACGCCGATGCAGAACCGCCATTGACCAGTACAACTATTGGTGCATCTTCTAGCATATCCGTCGGCGTAGCACTGTGAACAATCCTCGATCCCTCTTCTCGGCCTTTTACGCTGACTATTCCACCTTTTTTGATAAAAATGTCAGAGATTTCAACCGCCGAATCAAGCAAGCCACCTGGATTATTTCGTAAATCTAATACGATGCCATTTAACTTGCCACCGTTTTCTTTTTTCAGTTTTGAGATCGCTTTTTTCAGATCACTACTGCTGCGTTCCTGAAATTGACTAACACGAACATAACCAAATCCTTTTTCAAGTGTTTTTGCTTTAACGCTTTTAACCCGAATCTTGTCGCGAGTAACTTTGTAGGTAAGTGGTTTTTCCGCACCTTCGCGTACGATTAATAATTCTATATCGGTACCGGGTCGACCACGCATGATCTTAACGGCGTCATCGAGGCTCATACCTTTAACCGGTTTCTTATCCAGCCGGATAATCAGATCGCCTGCTTCGATCCCAGCACGGTCTGCCGGAGTGTCGTCAATTGGCGAGATGACTTTTACGAATCCATCTTCCATACCGACCACGATTCCCAGGCCACCAAATTCACCGGTGGTCCCCACCCGCAGTTCTTTGAAGGCTTCTCTATCTAAATAAGTAGAGTGCGGATCCAGCCCGGTCATCATGCCGCGAATCGCATTTTCAAGTAATTCTTTATCCGTTACTTCTTCAACATAATTATCTTTAATCTTGCCGAATACTTCGCTCAATGAACGGATATCTTCAATCGGTATCGTTTTCACGCTATTGCCACGCTCAGCCTGCACACCGATACCAATCGACAGCGTGATACCTGCAATCAGGCCCGTGGTTAATATAAGTGTGTTGCGTGTAAAGTTATTCATGCATTTCCTTCCTCTACCTCGTATTATCGAGCTGGTTATTGTCGGTCAGATTAAAGTTAATAATAGACTACCGCATTTAGCGGGAGATCTCATTATTTAGCTAGCCTGAACGGAACCAGCGCACCGGATTGCTGGGTTTACCGTTGTAACGGATCTCAAAATACAGACCCGAGTGTTTTTTGCCGCCGCTGGTGCCGATACTGGCGATAGTTTCACCAGTTTCTACCCATTCGCCTATTTCCTTATATATTGTTTGGTTGTGGCCATACAGGCTCATATATCCGTCACCATGATCAAGGATTAATAATAATCCATATCCGCGTAAGAATTCGGCAAAAGCAACCCGCCCATGAGAAACCGCTTTCACGTCCTGGCCAGTTCGAGCCATGATCATGATCCCGTTCCATTTAACTCGACCGGTTCGGCGCTTTTTACCATAAATATTCTTAAGTTTACCTTTAGTCGGCCAATTCAGCTTTCCTTTTAGCTTTGCAAAAGGAGTGCGGTTTCCCGGATCGGTCAAGATCGCTGGAATGACTTCGTCCAGCTTGTTAATCAATTTCTGCAGACGACGCTGGTCGGTAATTAAAACCGATAAATCCGTTTCCTGGTTTTGCAATTGCGCATGCAACTGTGCCACGATCACAGCACGCGATTGTGTCACTCCTTTTAATCTTTTTTGTTTCGTTGTTTGTTGTAATCGGGTTTCTTTAAGCAATACCGTTTGCTGGTTAATCTTTCTTTCAACGGCCCCAAGTGAGGCCAGAGTAATACGGGACATTTCGATCCGATCCAGGCGGGCCTGATTAAAATACTGATAATACGTCATCGTGCGCCCAATTGATGAGGTATCTTCCAGGTTTAAAATAATTTTGATGTATTCCTGATGCCCCATCATGTAGGCCGACTTAACCTGATCCGCTAACAATTTATGCTGCGTGCGTAGATCCTTTTTTAACTTTTTACGTTTATTATAAAGTTTATTGAGCTTGTATCTTTGTCGATTGATTTTAGATTTAACGCGCTTTAATTCTTTTGACAGGCTGGCAAGTTCGATCTCTAAGGTGAGTACTTCCTTCTGCACTGAATCGCGTAACAACTGAGTGTCACGAATCTCTTTTTGCATCTTGCCAATTTCAAGACGTACCTTATTTAAAGTAGCTTCGTCATCATCGGCAGTTAATACCGTAGGTAAAATTAGCAGCAAACTAAGCAGACAGCCAGGTAATGCTATCCGCCATTTTGATATGGATTGATGAGTAAAAACCATGTATCTGAGTGTACCCGAGTAAATCTATGAACGCACCAAGACGACTTAAAAATATATCATCCGCCAGGCCCATCACCGAGGGCTTAGTGCTTAAGCTTCTGCTGGTTCCGTGGACTTGATAAGCGAGCGCCCGGTCATTTCAATGGGCAAATCCAGCCCCATCAGCTCAAGCATGGTGGGCGCGATATCGGATAAAACGCCCTGATTTACCAACTCGCGCGTTTGACCAACATAGATTAACGGAACCACATTGGTAGTATGCGCGGTGTGCATCTCACCGGTCTCAGGATTAACCATCATTTCCGCATTACCATGATCGGCGGTTAATAACATTTCGCCATCGTATTTCTCAAGTGTCGCTACGAGCCGGCCAAGACACTCGTCCAGCGCCTCAATGGCCTTGATGGTCGCCTTTAAATTTCCAGTATGCCCAACCATGTCTGGATTGGCATAATTACAAATGATTGCATCGTATTTACCGCTTTCAATCGCTGCAATCAATTTATCCGTTAGTTCCGGCGCGCACATCTCCGGCTGAAGATCATAGGTTGGAACATCGGGTGATTTAATTAGAATTCGATCTTCAAATTCAAACGGCTCTTCACGACCCCCATTAAAAAAGAACGTCACGTGCGCGTATTTTTCTGTCTCGGCAATGCGCAACTGATTTAATCCAAGCCCACTAATATATTCACCAAACACCTGTTTCAAACGATCCGGCGGATAGGCGACCGGCACATCAAAATCTGATTTGTATTCGGTTAACGAGGCAAAGGTAGCGATGTTGGGTGCAACACCTCGATCAAAATCGTTAAAGTCCGGCTCGATATAGGGACGAGTTATCTGGCGTGCGCGATCAGAACGATAGTTCATGAAAATTATGCTATCACCGTCTTCAATGGTTACCGCTTTTTCACCTGCAGGAATCACCGCGGTTGCTTGCACAAATTCGTCCGTTTCATCACGATTGTACGCCAGACCCAAGGCCCCAAGTGCAGACCCAGCTTCAAATTCAGCGATACCATGCGTCATCAAATCATAGGATTTTTTTACCCGCGGCCAGCGATGATCGCGATCCATCGCAAAATATCGACCGATGACCGAGGCAATCCGACCCACACCCAGCTCAGCAAATTTTGCGTCCATTTTTTTAATGGATTCACCCGCGCTCCTCGGCGCGGTATCCCGACCATCAAGAAAGGCATGGACATAGATTTTTTTCGCCCCGCGTTGCGCCGCCAGCTCAACCATCGCGTGAATGTGTTCTTCATGACTGTGTACCCCGCCGGGCGACAATAAACCCAGGATGTGCACCGCCTTACCTGTGTTGGCCGCGACTTCAACCGCGTCCACCAGAGTCTGGTTACTAAAAAACGAACCTGTTTTGATGGAGCGACTCACTCGGGTAAATTCCTGATAAACTACTCGGCCGGCCCCCAGATTCAAATGGCCAACCTCGGAATTGCCCATTTGATCCGCTGGCAGACCCACCGATGCACCGGAACCATTTATAAAGGTATGCGGATAGTTCTGCCACAATCGATCCCAGTTTGGCTTTTTTGCATTGGCAATCGCATTATTTTCGGTATTTTCTGAATAGCCCCAGCCATCAAAAATGACCAGCAGCATTGGTTTTGCGTAATTTGACATGAATTTCCGGATTCTATGTGTAAATCTTGATAAATGCAGGCGATAATCGCCCTATATTGCTAGTTTAGACTAAGTCTAAGTAAAATCATACTATCCATTTGTGACATTTATTATAAGTATTTCAATTAGTTATAACAAATTTGCAAATACGCATAATAAAATAGGGTAATACCCTTCTCGAACGGTAGATTATTGTATAATGTTTTGTTAATAAAGGGCAGCTGTGTAAAACTCTACTAGCCGTAAAACCCTGAAAAACTTAATGTCCCTAACCAAGTGGTGTACCCAATGACGCAAGAAATCGAAGGCCTGATTACACGCGATGAAGATATCGACCGCGCTTCGCGCTCCTTGAAGGCGATGTCACATCCGCTGCGACTCAAAATCCTGTGCACCCTGGGTAACAGCGAAATCAGTGTTCAGGATATTGTTGAACATGTCGGTACTTCTCAGAGTAATATCTCCCAACACCTCGCCATTCTGCGCGATAAAGGCATATTGTCTGCTCGGAAAGATGCCAACCGCGTTTACTATAAAGTCGGTGACCAACGTACCCTACGTTTAATAGGGATGATGCGGGAAGTTTTTTGTAATAGCCCACTCGATAATTAACATTACTATATCGCGAATAAAACGGGCTTTGTGCCAGACTATAGCTTGAATGTCATACTGACTGACACTATGTAGTTCGATAGCCGCTGATTCGCGGCTCATATAAAAATACATTTTAATGGGTTATTCCAATGCAACAATTTCTTGAATTTATCTCTAATCATTATATTTTAGCCGGCGGCTGGGCAGCCGTCCTGATCATACTTATATATAGCTTTATCGGTGCGCGCCTGCGCGGCTATGCGAATGCCAATCCGGCCACCGCCACCCAGCTTATTAATCGTGAAAATGCGGTGGTGGTTGATGTGCGTGAAGATAATGAGTACCTGAAAGGACACATTATTAATTCTCTGCATATACCGCTTAGTTATTTCAGTGATCGCCTTAAAGAACTCGAGAAACATAAATCCGATCCGATTATCGTTGGCTGTAAAACTGGCCAACGCTCTGGTCAGGCCTGCGCAATACTTAAAAAAGCCGGTTTCGAAAAAGTTTATAATTTATCAGGTGGCGTCTCTGCATGGCAGGCTGACAGCCTCCCATTAACCAAAAAGTAACGAACCCACCATGGCAAATATCATAATGTACTGCACGCGTTTCTGTCCGTATTGCGTGCGCGCAAAAAATCTACTTGAAGATAAAGGCGTCGAGTATAACGAGATCAGCGTTGACTCAGACCATGTGAAGCGTCAGGAAATGATGCAATTATCAGGTCGCAGCAGCGTACCGCAAATTTTTATAGATGATGATCATATCGGTGGATGTGATGAGCTCTATGCGCTGGATGCATCTGGCGGACTGGATGCAAAACTCGGCCTCGCTTAACGATGGCTGATTCGGTACATATTGTTTGCCCACATTGTCATAGCACAAACCGCGTGCCTACGAACAAACTTGGTGCCGACGGTAAATGTGGAAAATGTCATAATACGTTACTAACCGGTAAGCCCATCGAACTTAACCAGGCTAATTTTAACAAGCATATCAACGCCAGTGACCTTCCCGTGATAGTCGATTTTTGGGCGCCCTGGTGTGGCCCCTGTAAAATGATGGCACCTACTTTTGAACAGGCGGCTCTTGAGTTAAAGGGCAAAGCCATTCTTGCCAAGGTAAATACCGAAGCCGAACAGATGCTGGCCAGTCAATTTAATATTCGCAGCATCCCGACTGTCGCCATGTTTAAATCTGGCCAGGAAATCAATCGCAGCGCAGGCGCGATGGATTTAAACAGTCTAACTCAATGGGCACAAACACAAATTTAAATTATTCAAAGAGCAAAGAATCATGACAGATGAAAAACAACCGGCCAATGATGATGGCACGCAAAATATTTTTAACATCCAGAAAATATATATCAAGGATATTTCCTTCGAAGCACCCAATTCACCGAAAATCTTCACGGAGACCTGGGAACCTACCAATAATTTAGATATAAATACCAACGCGCATAAACTGGCCGATAACGTTTATGAAGTTGTTCTATCGGTTACGGTCACCGCAAAGGTAAAAGACGATACGGCTTATTTAGTCGAAATCCATCAGTCAGGTATCTTTAGTCTGGAAGGTTTCTCCGATACAGATTTACACGGCATGCTTGGCAGCTTTTGTCCGAATATTTTATTTCCTTATGCGCGTGAAGCCATCTCTGACATTGTGACCCGCGGCGGATTCCCCCAATTGCTACTCGCCCCGATTAATTTCGATGCCTTATATGAACAACATATGCAACAACAAGCCGAGACCGAAAAACAACAACCCGCTAACTAATCGTATACGACGATGGACAATCAATCCCATACGTTTACCGTGCTCGGTGCTGGTTCATGGGGTACCGCACTGGCGCTGCAACTCGCCCGGGCCGGACATAACACATCACTGTGGTCCCACAGTCCCGACCACATTCGTGAAATGCGCAAGGCCCGCTGTAATGAGAAATTTCTACCCGGGATCCCGTTTCACGAAAACTTAAGCGTCAATGATGACTTAAGTGACTGCATACAATCTGCTACTACTATATTGTTAGTGGTTCCCTCGCATGCCTTTCGGATCACCATACAAAAAATTAATCCGCTGTTAACGGCTCAACATCGGCTGGCCTGGGGAACAAAAGGTCTGGAAAAAGGCTCCCGCAAGCTGCTACACCAAATTGTTCAGGAAGAAATTGGTCTGGATATTCCCATCGCGGCCATTTCAGGTCCAACCTTTGCCGGTGAAGTCGCACGTAACCTGCCGGGTGCGATCACCGTCGCCTCCGAAAACCAGGCCTTTGCCAAACAATTGGCCACCGCCTTACACAGTGAAAATTTTCTTACCTATACCAGCAACGATATCATCGGTGTTGAAATTGGGGGGGCCGCAAAAAATGTCATGGCCATTGCCGCAGGAATTGCCGACGGTATGGGTTTTGGTACCAATACACGTGCTGCTCTTATTACCCGCGGCCTAAATGAGATCATGCTGCTTGGCGTTGCCCTCGGTGGACATCGGGATACCTTTATGGGTTTATCGGGCCTCGGTGATCTGGTGCTCACCTGCTCAGATGATCAATCGAGAAATCGGCGCTTCGGTTTAGCGCTTGGCAAAGGCCTGGATCCTGAACAGGCAAAACTAGAGATTGCGCAGGTCATCGAAGGCATCGGTACATCGGAAACCCTGTATCAACTGGCAAAGGACAATAATGTTGATATGCCGATTACGGAGCAGGTCTTCAAGGTTTTACATCAAGGCCTGGCACCCACACAAGCTGTTCATACCCTGATGAATCGCAAACCTAAACCTGAACGAAGTTAACTACACACCACCCGTAAAACCCATCTGACGCCAGGCCTCATATACAACCAACGTTGCAGTATTCGACAAGTTCAGGCTGCGGCTGTTAGCCTGCATTGGAATTCGTAAAATATTTTCGCCTAACTTATCCATTATCATAGCAGGCAGGCCTCGTGTTTCAGGCCCGAAGATAAAGGCATCGCCTGCTTCGAAATTCACGGCATAAAAAGATCGCTGTCCACGCGTCGACAGGCCATATAAACGCGACGGATTTATCGATTCATAAAACTCCATAAACGAGGCATACGTTTTCACCGCCGCAAACTCATCGTAATCCAGACCGGCGCGGCGTAATTTTTTGTCGTCCAGATCAAAACCCAGCGGTTCAATAAGATGTAAATCGCAACCGGTATTGGCGCACAGGCGAATAATATTACCCGTATTAGGCGGGATCTCAGGTTCAAATAAAACGATATGAAACACAGTAATATCAGCCAATAATAGATTAAACGACTATAATATACGGACTGTGAACCTTTTGTGATATAAGTTTTCTATTATTAGATCAGAAAAGTAGACAGTCTGAACATCATGCCAAATCAAATATTAATAATCGAAGACAATCTGGATATCGCCAACCTGGTCAGTATGCACCTGAAAGATAATGATTATGTGGTCGAGATTGAGAATAATGGCCCATCTGGCCTTGCCCGCGCACAAGCAGCTGAATTTCAGCTCATTATCCTGGATTTGATGCTGCCAAAACTGGATGGCCTGCAGATCTGTCGTCAACTTCGCGGCCAGCACATCAACACACCTATATTAATGTTGACTGCAAAAAGTTCTGAGCTGGATAGAGTACTCGGACTCGAGATCGGCGCTGACGATTATTTAACAAAACCTTTTAGCATTCAAGAATTGCTTGCGCGTGTTAAAGCCATCTTTCGGCGGATTGAATGCTACCAGCAAAAAAGTGAAACGGAGACACATAAAAATATCAATGTTGGTGATATCTTCATGGATGCCGACACTCGCGAGGTAAAACAAAAAGATCGTGCCATTGAGCTCACCGCCAAGGAGTTTGACCTGCTCTGGTATTTCGCCTCGCATCCCGGACGGGTATATTCTCGTTCACAGCTGCTCGATCAGGTCTGGGGCTACGGCCATGATGGTTATGAGCACACGGTGAACTCGCACATAAACCGACTGCGCTCTAAAATTGAAAACGATCCGGCCAACCCGGAGTTTATTTTAACGGTCTGGGGTGTCGGCTATAAGTTTTCACCGGAACCTGAAGCACCCCGCACCCTGTTAACTTAATGTTTAAATCTCTCTATAGCAAACTGGCGCTTACCTTATTTATACTTCTAAGCTTATTCGCGCTCGCCTTTAGTCAATTAGTTCACCATACCACGGTTCAGTATCAGCAAGAGGCCACACAACGACTCAATGAGGGATTAGCCGAACATGTGATCGCTGAACTGGAATTTTTTAAGGATCAAAAAACCGATAAAGCGGCGATAAAAGATATATTTCATATGATGATGGTAATTAATCAAAGCATTGAAGTCTATCAGCTAGATGCGAGTGGTAAAATTTTAAATTTCGCCGCGCCGGTTAAAAAAATAAAACGTACCTCGATCGACCTTCAACCTATAAAGCAGTATTTAAATAAACAGGCACCTTATCCGATTTTGGGCGATGATCCTCGCAACCTGGATCAACATAAAGCCTTTTCGGTCGCACCGATTCTGAAAAACGGTAAACTGCTGGGTTACATCTACATCATCCTTGAAGGTGAACGCTACACCGGTATTCTGGATTTCATACAGGACAGTTATATTGTCGGCCTCTCTATCTGGGCTATTGGCGCAATCCTTATCATTACCTTTGTGATTGGCCTGCTGGTTTTTTATTTTATGACTCGCCGACTTCGTAAACTTTCGTCCCAAATGCAGGAATCAATCGCAGATAACGAATTTAACTTACTTGAAACTAATAATGACTACCAAAAAGACGAGGTAGGTCTGTTATCGCTACAATTTAACAAACTGATTAAAACCATTAACGCGCAAATCAATGAACTTAGGAATGTCGACAAAGTCAGGCGCGATCTCATTGCAAATGTTTCACATGACCTGCGCACGCCCATTACCACGCTGCAAGGTTACCTTGAAACCCTGTTATTAAAAAATAGCGAGTTAAGCCGCACTCAAAAAACACAATACCTTAAAATTTCCATTAACCACAGCAAGCATCTTAGTCGTCTGGTTACCGAATTATTTGAATTAGCCAAACTTGATTCCTGTGAGTCGATTATCTCAGCCGAACCCTTTTCTCTCGCTGAACTAATACAGGACGTTATTCAGAAATTTACCCTGGCAGCAAATAAGCGTGACATACAACTTAAATATCACTATAAAAATCAGCCCGGTCTGGTCATTGGTGACATCGGCATGATGCAACGTGCGCTGGAAAACTTGATCGAAAATGCGCTCCGGCATACCGACAAAAATGGTACGGTTATGATCACCGTTAAAACAACCGATGATAAAGTAATTGTTAACATTTCTGATACCGGATGCGGAATCGAAAAGGCTGAACTAAGTCATATTTTCAATCGATTCTATCGTATCGATAAAAGCCGCAGCAATACTGTCGGCTCCGGCCTTGGCCTGGCTATAACTAAACGCATCCTCGAATTGCACGGCAGTGAAATAAATGTAAAAAGTAAAGTAAACGAAGGCACTACCTTCTCTTTTCAGATTTCAACCTATCAGAATAAATCCGCCAACCAAATTCGTTAATAATTCTTTTAGTTCTAAAAGCCCCCGGCACAACGTCAACTGTGACACAAATGTGACCTTCATGTGAAATCCCCGTGACCTCAAAGTTTAATACTCAGACTGAGTGCTATCGCACTAAGCGTATTTAATTTTTTGAAATCATGGAGACAGAAAATGAAAATTATGAAAAAGATTTTTTCGACCGGCCTTATCCTAAGTGTGTCCTTACTTGCAAACATGGCCAGCGCCGATGACCGCCACGGCTTTGAAGTAACCGTAACCAACATAACAAAAGGTGAAGTCTTTACCCCGATCATGGTCGCATCACATCGACACGGTGTTAAATTATTTGAAATCGGTGAACCCGTGGATCAGGATCTCGAAACTCTTGCTGAAAGTGGTAACACCCAACCATTATCAACTTCACTCCTGACTTCAGGCCTTGCGCTTGATGTCGTTACCGCCGAGGGACCACTATTACCTGGCAATACCGTTACCTTGCGTGTAGAAACAAATAAACGAAATACTCACGTCAGCGTCGCTTCGATGTTAGTCCCAAGCAATGACGCCTTTTTTGCGGTTAATGGTATTCACGGGCCTCGAGGCTATAAAACTAAAACCGTTTACTCACCCGCCTACGATGCCGGCTCGGAAATCAATGACGAGTTATGCGCAAATATTCCTGGACCTCCATTTGCCTGTACGGGTGAAGGCTTTAATGCTGAATCGGGTGAAGGTTATGTTTACATTCATCCCGGCATACAGGGCAATGGTGATTTAGATTCGGCTACCTATGACTGGAATAACCCGGTTGCGAAAATTACCATTAAACGCATTAAGACTAACTAAGACCGGTTTATACTCCCCCACATCCTCTTCTCCTGCATTTCTATTTTTGCAGGGAAGAGGGTTTCATTTTTACTCCGTTCGTTACCTTATCTTTTAGTGTCCATCACTGTTTTAAAAGCAAAAGCCACTGTAATACAGTACAATTCCGTACTCTAAATGAACGGAATGCATACATGACTTCAGACAGCTCCGACCGACTTAAGCTTGAGTTTTGCGGCATGGACTTTCAAACCCCGTTAGTCCTGTTGTCCGGTTGTGTTGGCTTTGGTGAAGAATACACTCGCGTGCAAGGATTTTCACATCGCGACATTGGCGCGGTCTGCCTGAAAGGCACCACCCTCGAGCCGCGCTTAGGCAATCCGGCCCATCGTGTCTGTGAAACCCCGAGCGGCATGATCAATGCGATCGGTCTGCAAAATCCCGGTACCCGACACGTCATCGATACCATTCTGCCCACGCTCGATTTTGGCGAGACTCGTTTCATCGCGAATTTATCGGGTTCGACGGTGGAAGAGTACGCCGAGGTAGCCCGCCTGTTTGATGACTCGCCTATCGATGCAATGGAGATCAATATCTCCTGCCCTAACGTAAAAGAAGGTGGCGTCGCCTTTGGTAATGATCCTGACATGTCGGCCCGCGTTGTTGCCGCCTGCCGTGCGGTCACTCAAAAGCCCTTAATCACGAAGTTATCACCCAATCAGACTGATATCGCCGAAAATGCCCGACGTTGTGTCGAGGCCGGTACCGACGGCTTTGCCGTCATCAACACCTTAATGGGCATGGCCATCGATATCGAGGCCCGCAAACCCATTATTGGCAATAATCAGGGGGGCCTCTCGGGACCGGCGATAAAACCCATCGCCCTGCTCAAGGTGCATCAGGTCTATCAGGCCTGTAAAGATCACCGCATCCCCATTATCGGCCAGGGCGGGGTTACCTGCGCCAACGATGCAATCGAATTTCTGATTGCGGGCGCATCGGCCATTGGCATTGGCACCGCGCTGTTCTATGATCCGCTAATATGCCCAACAATTAATAAGGGCATTGACGATTATTTACTCAACCACAATATTTCCAATATCACCGATCTGATCGGTACGCTGGAATTAAACCCTTAACCTCAAGCCTCGCGCACGCGGCCAAACCACTTAAATCACTTTCTATATAAGACTCATTAAAGCTAACCGCTTGATTCGACGATAAAGTAACTAACGAACACGATTGTCAGGTATCTCTATGGGCGAGGCAGCCCCGAAAAAAAAGATTCGCCTTGGTGACCTCCTTGTAGAACACCAGTTAATTTCAGAAGATCAGCTGATGGCGGCGCTCGCCGAGCAAAAAAATTCTGGCCTGAAACTGGGTCGCTTGCTGGTCGAAAAAGGCTATGTAAAAGAGGAACAGGTACTCGAGCTGGTCTCCGCACAATTAAACATTCCTTATATAAATCTGAAACAATATAAATACGATACCGACACCATCCGCCTGATACCGGAAATGCTCTCACGTCGCTATCGGGCCATCGCCCTGCGCGAAGAGCGCGATGGTAGTCTGTTGGTCGGCATGGCCGATGCCACCGATATCTTTGCCTATGATCATTTAGCGAAACATCTCAAACGGTCTCTCGCTTTAGCCGTGGTCAAAGAGTCCGACATCGTTGAGGTGATCGATCTGGTTTATCGTAAGCACGATGAAATCAGTAATCTTGCCGAAGAGTTGCAGGATGAGTTATCAGAAACCGACATCGATCTCGAGCAACTGGTTCAGAGCGAAGACGTTGCCAATGCACCGGTGGTTAAACTACTGCAATCCATCTTTGAAGATGCGGTACAGATCGGCGCCTCTGATATCCACATTGAGCCAGATGAACAAGTGCTGCGCATTCGTATGCGTATTGATGGCATCCTGCAAGAACAGGTGATGAAAGAAAAACGCATCGCGCCGGCACTGGTGTCGCGCCTGAAACTCATGTCGGGCTTAAATATTTCCGAGCGGCGCATCCCCCAGGACGGCCGCTTTAATATTCGTGTCCATGGTCGTAGCGTGGACGTGCGTTTATCCACCATGCCGATCCAGGCTGGAGAATCGGTGGTCATGCGCTTGCTGGATCAATCCGGCGGCATGTTAAATCTGGAACAGCTGGGCATGTCGGATTATATATTAAAACGTTTTCGTGCCAATATTACCCGCCCCTATGGCATGGTTCTAGTCACCGGCCCAACCGGCAGCGGTAAAACCACCACGCTCTATTCTGCGCTAACCGAGCTGAATGATTCCGAGAAAAAAATTATTACCGTTGAAGACCCGGTCGAATATCGACTGCCGCGCATCAATCAGGTACAGGTCAATCCCCGTATTAATCTGACCTTTGCTTCGGTACTTCGCGCCGCACTACGACAGGATCCCGATATTGTTCTGGTCGGCGAAATGCGCGATCAGGAGACCGCCGAAATCGGTTTACGTGCGGCGATGACCGGGCACATGGTGATGTCGACCTTGCACACCAACGATGCCATCTCAACTGTAAACCGTATCCTTGATATGGGTGCCGAAGGGTATTTAGTAGCAAGCGCATTACGTGCCGTAGTTGCACAACGACTGGTGCGAAAGATCTGTGACAGCTGTAAAACACTTTATACACCGCTCGCACAGGATATTGCGATCATCTCGAACTTAATGAATACCGATCATCGCGGTGCAACTTTTTTCTATGGTGCAGGATGTACGCATTGCAATAACACGGGTTATCACGGTCGTATTGGAGTATTTGAATTTTTAGAGATCGATGATGCGATGGCCGATGCATTGCGTGTCTCGGACGCCAGCGCCTTTGCATCGCATGCGCGAAGCAGCGAATATTTTCGCTCCTTCGCCCAACACGCACTTGAATATGCCTTTGAAGGTATTACCACGATAGAAGAAGTATTGCGTGTCGCCGGTTCGATCGACGATACTACCAATAACTTTATTTCAGCTACTGATGATGACCATAGCGATTCAATTGATAATCCGGTTAGGCCTGAATAATGCCTCTATTCCAGTACAAGGCACGCAACAATACCGGTGAGTCTCTACATGGACGCATGGACGCAACAACCATGGATGCCGCCGCGAGCCAGCTATTAAAAAGCGGCATTACACCGATAGAAATTATCGAACTAAAAAATAGCACGGATTATTTAAAACAGATTGCACGCTGGTGGAATTCACACCCACCAAAATTGCAGGATCTTATTTTTTTAAGTCGGCAGATGTACACCTTGATGAAAGCCGGTGTGCCGATCACTCGAGCCATAAAAGGCATTGCCGATAACCTGACAAATCCATTATTAATCGATACTCTCCATGATCTGGTCACCAGCCTTGAGTCTGGCCGAGAACTTTCTACCGCCATGAGTCAACACCCAAAGGTGTTTAATCGATTATTTATTAGCATGGTGCGCGTCGGTGAAAGCACTGGCGAGCTCGATGGCGCATTTGGTAAACTTTCAGATTATCTTGAACGTGAAAAAGAAACTCGCGATCGTATAAAACAGGCAACCCGTTATCCGGTTATTGTTTTTGGTTTTATTATTGCCGCATTGGTGGTCATTAATCTTTTTGTGATCCCGCAGTTTTCCGGGATCTTTAGTAAATTTGGCGCAGACTTGCCCTGGCAGACAAAAATTCTAATAACGACATCTGATTTTATGCAAAATTACTGGCCGCATATGTTAGTCGCAAGTATCGGCTTTTATTTCTGGCTCCAACATTATCTAAAAACGGCAAAAGGTCGATTGTACTGGGATCGATTCAAACTGCGTATTCCATTAATCGGCAATGTACTTTACGAAGCCTTACTCGCCCGTTTTGCTACATCTTTTGCATTAACCGTTCGCAGTGGTGTGCCACTGATACAGGGATTAAATGTCACCGGACACGCCGTTGATAACGCCTATATAGGCGACAAGATCAGTCAGATGCGCATCGGAATCGAAAAAGGTGACAGCCTGACCAGAACCGCCGCAAGCACACAGATGTTTACCCCATTGATCATTCAGATGATCCAGGTCGGTGAAGAAACCGG
Organism: Gammaproteobacteria bacterium; assembly: GCA_003233255.1. Classification (GTDB taxonomy): domain Bacteria; phylum Pseudomonadota; class Gammaproteobacteria; order UBA6429; family Thiohalophilaceae; genus SZUA-24. Next base: position 21,334 of record QILH01000075.1, read on the forward strand.
CGCAGTCGATGAAATGCTGGAAAGCGTCGCGGGTTATTATGATCGCGAAGTAGACTACAAACTGAAAAATCTCAGCAGCGCGATCGAACCGATTCTTATTATTGTCATTGGTGCCATCGTGTTAATGCTGGCACTGGGCGTATTCCTGCCGTTGTGGGATCTCAACTCGGTTATTCAGCAGTAATTAAATGGCGTCGCATAAGACTAGTTTATTACCGCAACAATCCGGCTTTAGCCTGCTCGAGCTGCTCATCGTGATCATCATTATCAGTGCGCTGCTTGGTTTCGCAATTGAGCGACTGCTTAAGTTACAGGTGCAGGCCGAACGCTCGGCAATGCAGAGCTTGATTGGTACCCTGCAAAGCTCGATCGCCCTGACCATCAGTGAACACATCGCCAAAGACCGAATTCCCGAGCTAAAAAAATTCATAAATTCCAACCCAATGGCGTTACTGGCCAATACCCCGGTTAATTATCTTGGCAGTTTCAAAAACCGGCCTGAAAGCCCGGAACCAGCGAATTGGTGGTATGAGCAAAATAGCCAGACCTTGGTTTATTTCGTCCTTAATCAGGAGTATTTTTCGACCGATTCTAAAGATCCAGGACAAAACCGGCTCGCAAAATTCAAGATCATGGCCGTTTATGACGATAACAATAGTAATGGACGGTTCGACCGCAACGACACCCTCAAGGGGTTGCGGCTATCGCCGCTGGCTCAATACCAATGGTCCAGCCAGGCAATCGAACCCGATTGAATTTAGTAGCCAGAAAACATACGTGGCAATATTCTGGTATTAGCAATAGAGGATTTAGCATGAGCAAACAAGCCGGTTTTACCTTAATTGAATTAGTCGTCGTGATCGTGATACTGGGTCTGCTCGCCGCAGCAGCATTGCCCCGGTTTATTAATGTCACTACCGATGCACGCATTGCGAGTCTAAACGGAATTGCCGGTGGTCTGCGCACCGCGGCCTCGTTAGCACGCGCGGAATATATTGTCACCGGCAACAATGCAGCCACCACCATAACAATGGATAACCAGTCTGTCGCTGTTTTAGATGAGGCAAGCAATGCCGGTTTAGGCGGGCGCCCTACCGCGGTTGCCTTAGGTATCTCCGTTGCAATGCCTAACCCGGATGGCTATGGCGTTACCTATGCAGGCGGCGTTGCAACCTATCAACCGACCAGTGGTGGCAGTGCAACCTGCCAGGTGCAATACACCGCTGCAGCAACAGTTGATCCTGTTGCTGTTACCCCAGGAGGGTGTTAATACCAGCCCGGTAATATACTAATTTTGGGGCGGCCACTGGTCGCCCTTTTTGCTTTATTAATTTTGTGAATTGAACGGCTATCATATATGGATTCACGCCCCGGACAAATTGAGCAAAATGGATTCACCTTAATCGAAATGGTCACGGTGATTACCATCGTTGGTGTACTCGCGGTAATCATGATTCCACGTTTTATACAACCCAGTAACTTCGAATCCCGCACCGTCTCCGATCAACTCATCAGTAGCGCACGACAGGCGCAACAACTGGCAATGAGCAAGGCGGCGGCGTCCAATGTAACCTGGAGCGCCAACAACGGCACAAAACGAATCCGGATCCAATATAGCGAAAACGGAACTCAAACGATCGATATTTCCATTCCTGATAATATTTCTATCACCAATAGCAGTGTTCAATTTTTAAAAAATGGTGCAGCCAGCATCAGCTCGCAAGTGGTTATTACTATCACACCCAATCCACGCAATGTTTGCATTGAAATAACCGGGTATGCGCATGCTTGTTAATCATAAACAATACGGCTTCTCGTTGATCGAACTGGTGGTAATGATCGTCGTGCTGTCGGTTGCATTGACCGGCGTGACCATTGCCATCAATGAGACGGTAAAGCAGAGCCCTAAACCGTTAGTGCTTACCCGTGCGATGGAGCTGGCACAAACCTATCTTGACGAGATCTTGTCGAAACGCTTTGATGAGCTTAGTGGCCAGGGCGGTGTACCCCGTTGTGACTCGACTGATAATGCCGCGCAAACATGCAGTAACAGCATGGGCAACGAGGAAGGCGGCAACCGTCAACTCTTTGATGACGTCGATGATTATCATGGTGTAAACGATACCCCACCAGTTTTCGCCAGCGGCACCAGTTTATCAAACTACAGCAGCTATCAGGTTCAGATCAGCGTAACTTATGCTGGCAGTGAGCTGGGACTAACAAATCGTGGCGCGAAACGAATTACCGTTTCGGTCACCACGCCACTGGGCAGTGTCGTTCCAGTCAGCGTCTATCGGGTTAATTTTTAATAATGGCTAACGATAAAAAACAAACGGGTTTTAGTCTGGTGGAACTGGTCATCACCATTGTCGTGCTCGGTATCATTATGGCGGGCACCACGGTTTACATAAGCAACAGCACCATCGCTTACAGCAACGTTGCCCAACGCGAGCAATTGACGTCGCTTGGAAGGGTCACCATTGAAAAAATAACTCGGGAATTACGTTCTGCCCTGCCTAATAGCATTCGAATACTAAATAATTGTATCGAATTTTTTCCGGCCAGGGCGGGCTCGGTGTATTTAACCTTGCCGGTGTCATCGGCCGCCAGCAGCTTTAGCGCCGCCAGCTTTCGTATCCCCTCCAGCGCCAACATCGAACACGTCGTTGTGTATCCCTTTAATGCTACCGCCCTGTATGCACAAACCAGTCCCGGCCCAATCACCGGCTTTGCGGGTACGGCTGGATCGCCCACGGCAACGGTAAGCCTGACCGGCAGTTATCAGTTTGCCCAACACTCGCCCCATCGACGTTTCTACCTTGCTGAAGACCCGGTGAGTTTTTGCATTGTCGGTACAAATTTAAATCGTTACGACAATTATGGCGTCAACAGCTCACAGGCAACTCCGCCCAGCGGGACTGCACAACTGGTCGCCGAATCTATTCAGACCAATGATGACGGTGCGGTTTTTCCGTTTACCTATTTACCCGGCAGCTTACAACGCAATGCTATCGTTACCCTGGACTTTCGATTTTTAATCGACAATGAATGGATACGTTTAAGTCATGAAGTACAGGTGCGTAATGTCCTGTAAGCACAGCCAGCATCAAAATGGCTTTAGCCTGCCTGCGGCGATCTTTATTCTGGTGATCATGGCCTTGCTGGCAGCCGCGATGGTCTCCCTGTTGGACAAGGGCAACAAAAGCGTTACCCAGGAAGTGTTGTCCACACGCGCTTTTTTTGCTGCAGAAAGTGGCGCACAATTTGTCCTGGGGCAATTGTTCAGCTTAAATGGTGGTGCAGCAAACTGCTCGGCTTCAAGCAGTTTAACGTTTAACAGCAACGGCTTTGCCGGCTGTTCCAGTAGCATGAGTTGTGTCAGTCGCAACATCAGTGGCGAAATTTACTTTACCATTAACAGTACCGGTACCTGTGCCGCCGGATCCGATCGAGCTGTGCGCGAGGTTGAATTACAGGCGAGAAACCCATGAATCCATTTATCTTTCAGGACAACCATGCGACTGACCCACGGCTTCAACGCTGTAACCCTTGCGCCTACGTTAAACGCCGTATTTTAAAACTAACATTCTCACTCTTATTTTTATCCCTTATATTAGTCCTGTCGCTCTTAAAACCTGCCAGCCTGCTCGCAGCAACCTATACCTCAACCACCGAAGCATTCAACTGGATTGACCCTGCCAGTCATACCGACGTAGTGTGGACTGCAGCACCCGGTGGCCCGGCGAACGAATGTACGGGTTTTTCAATCAACACCGACGATGATATCAGCCAGACAATACCCCTCGGTTTTAATTTTAACTTTGGTGCCTCGACTTATACCCGCGTGCGTATCACCTCCAACGGTCGTATTCAGTTTAATAATACCTATTGCGGG
>QILH01000040.1 GCA_003233255.1 Gammaproteobacteria bacterium
TTCAAAGCCGTGACTGCATGAAATGCATTACGGTTCAAAGCAATGACTGCTCGAAATGCATAGCGGTACAAGGTAGTGCAAAGCATGTGGAGCGATTACGAAGGATCCTGTTTTCCGTTTGTAATATCAACATCAGAGTTTTATAGCTCACACAAAAGATCCTTCATTTCATTCAGGATGACCGAAGATCTTGAAGTTGATTAATTATTGCCGGACTCTTTCTAAAAAGCGATCCAGTGCATTGGCGAATTCACGTCGATCGGTCTGGTTTAGTGGCGGTGGCCCACCGGACAGGATGCCGGTGCCGCGCATCTCATCCATAAAATCGCGCATGGTCAGTTTCTGTTTTATGGTTTCCCGGTTATAGACCTCGCCGCGTGGGTTCAGCGCCTCGCCATCGGCATCCAGAATCTCGGCGGCGAGAGGGATATCGCCGGTGATCACCAGATCGCCCGGCTCTAAATTTTGCACGATGTAATTATCCGCCACGTCAAAACCCGACGAGACGCGTATGGTCTTGATGAAGGCCGAGCGGGGTGTGCTCAAGGGCTGGTTGGCGACTAATATCAACGGGCACTTTACCCGTTCGGCGGCGCGATACAATATTTCCTTAACCACCTTGGGGCAGGCATCGGCGTCGACCCAGATTTGCATGATCTTGCTCACTTTTTAACAAATAAAGCATGCAACATAGCACACAAATCGTTACACTACGCGCCCTCCTAAGGATCAGCCGATATAGTTTGTTTAGGTGGTATTCTCAGGATTCTCCCGTTTTTCATGGATGTATCCCCTAATATTTTACTTTCAGGTGCTTTAAATGACTTCTGACACGGTTTCCTCGTTTGGCCAAATGGCGCTTAATATCCCGCTTTTAAAGGCGCTAGACGACGTGGGTTATGAAAACCCATCGCCGATTCAGGCGCGGACCATTCCTTTGTTATTAGAGGGCCGGGATGTACTGGGTCAGGCGCAAACCGGAACCGGTAAGACCGCGGCCTTTGCCCTGCCGTTATTATCGAATCTCGATCTAAAGGAAAAAGACCCGCAGGTCCTCGTGCTGGCACCGACCCGGGAGCTGGCGATTCAGGTCGCCGAGGCCTTCCAGAAATACGCATCGCATATGAAAGGCTTCCATGTATTACCCGTTTATGGGGGCCAGGAGTACGGCGGTCAGATCCGCGCACTCAAACGAGGAGTGCATGTGATTGTCGGCACGCCAGGACGGGTGATGGATCACATCCGCAAAGGCACCCTGAAGTTAGGCAACCTGAAGGCACTGGTGCTGGACGAGGCCGATGAAATGTTGCGTATGGGTTTTATCGATGACGTCGAATGGATCCTGGATCAAACGCCGGAAGACCGACAGATCGCCTTGTTTTCGGCGACCATGCCACAACAGATTCGACGCATCGCAACAAAATATTTAAACGACCCCGAACAAATTACCATTGAAGTTAAAACTGCTACCGCTGATACGATTCGCCAACGCTTCTGGCCGGTCAGTGGCGTGCACAAACTCGATGCGTTAACGCGTATTCTTGAAGCCGAGCCGTTTGATGCGATGATTATTTTTGTGCGCACCAAAACCGCGACGGTAGAGTTGGCCGACAAACTTGAGGCGCGTGGATATTCCGCGGCGCCGATTAATGGCGATATCCAGCAGAAACTACGCGAACGGACGATTGAGCAACTGAAAAAAGGCAAGATCGATATTTTAGTGGCGACCGATGTCGCCGCGCGCGGTCTGGATGTGCAACGTATCAGCCATGTGTTCAATTATGACATTCCGTATGATACCGAGGCCTATATCCATCGTATTGGCCGCACCGGTCGTGCCGGTCGCAAAGGCGATGCGATTCTGTTTGTTGCGCCGCGTGAAAAACGTCTGCTGCATTCGATTGAAAAAGCCACCAGGCAAAAAATCGAGATGATGGAGCTGCCATCAACTGAAATTATTAACGATAAACGCATTGCTAAATTCAAACAACGCATCTCCGATACCCTGGCTAGCGAAGAGCTGGGTATGTTTTATCAGATGATCGAACAGTATCAACTGGAACATAACATTCCTGCCCTGGAGATAGCGGCGGCACTGGCGCATATATTACAGGGGGATGAACCTTTTCTCTTACAGAATAAACCGCAACGTAGTAAGGGTCGTGATAGAGAAAGCTGGGATAAAGAGGATGGTAGTCAGAAACGAAATTCTTCACGGCGTGATCGGGATCGCGGTCGTGATCGTTCATCCCGAAAAGACTCCGGGCCGGAAGACGGCATGGAACGATTCAAGCTTGCGGTCGGACATAACCATGAAGTTCGACCTGGAAACATAGTCGGTGCAATTGCCAATGAAGCGGGTATCGATAGCCAGTATATTGGGCGTATCAATATTCACGATGAATACACCATGATCGATTTACCCGCCGACATGCCGAAAGAGGTCTTTAATGATCTTAAAAAGGTCTGGGTGGCCGGTCAGCAATTAAAAATATCCAAAATGGGTGAGGATAGCCATTCCGACGAGAGAAAGCCCCGTTACGATAAGAAGGGTAAGTCTGGCAAGAATAGTTCGGATAAGAAACGATCTGAAAAGCCACGTGATGGTAAAGCTAAACCCAAAAAAGACAAAAAGAAAAAAGCCAAGATACGCGCTAAGGATAAAAAAGCCAAAGGCAAACGCAAGACGGATGATAGTAAACCAAAAAAGCGCGTGAAGAAAAAACCAGATTAAATAAATTCTGTTCAACTAATTCGTTATAGTCATCTGGTCATTCTGAGTAGAGCGAAGGATATTCACAGCGATGAAGCTAAGATCCTTCGTCGTTTCACTCCTCAGGATGGACAGGCATGCGGTGTCAGGAAGACAGTTAACGATAAAACTTATTGAGTTGCTTTAAAATAAATATCATCCCAGAAGGCATAAAAGTGACCTTCTTCATGGGTGGCCTGAATAATCTCAATGACCACGCTTTGTGAATCCTGCGGTGCAACTAAGCCGGTTATATGTAACTTTTGCCAGCCATCTATCGGCTCGGGATCTTTCCAGTTATTGTCTGTTTTCGATGGGCCTTTGCAATTTAAATCCTGATACCAGGTAATTCGACGTCGGCCGTTACCGGATGCCGTTGATAATTCATCTTGCTTAAAGCTGGCGCCCAGTTCAAATTTTTTATTCTCGCCTATGTTGACACATTGGTTAAAAGCACCACTGCCGTTTGATCCAGAGCTTGAATAACGAGTAACTCGGGCCGAGCCAGGTTCGGTGTAACCAATAAACTGTGACCATTCCGTTTTATTTGAGCTCCGCCAGCCGCTAAGTTTTGCATTAAAGGCCCCATTGGTTAAATAATTGATGCCGGTTCCGCGAGTATATTGTTGGCGGTCAGTTGCCGGTCGTTTCGGTTTAAATTCCGTCGCAATTAACTGAATATCATCCCACAGAACCTTGCCACCGTTAGAGTAACGCCCATTTTGCTTCAAAATTATTTGCGCAGCTTTAGCGTGTAAGGCGGGCGTCAAATTGTCTGCAACCAGATATTGCCAGCCGAACTGATTTTTTGGTTCAAGATAACGGCCAAACTGTCCACTCGTCGAGCAATTATCGGATTCATACCAGTACAGGTTAGCTCGATTAGCAAATTCTTTAAGCGGAATAGACTCTAGTTTAACCCTGGCTGTAAACCGGTAGCGCGTGCCGGCATCAAGCGACACACATTGCTTTACTGCGGTTTCGTAAATGTACTTGTTCAGGGGTGGCCGTTTTGCCTGAATACTGACGGCCGCAGAGGCATGTCGCCCAGGTTTTTCTTCCCAGCTTGTGTCTTGCTGAATACTCCAGGAAGAAAGCTTATTTTCAAAGGATGGGTTGTTTACAAGATTCTGATCGTTAGCATTATTCGTCTGTTTTGAGTGTCCATTTTTGATATCGATTTTGTTACTTGTCTAACTAATTTTTCACCAAAGGCGCAAGGGTATCTTTAAACAGCCTTTTACCCTGGTTATTTTGACATAGAAATATATCCGCTAACGATATTGATGGCACCGTTAGCAACGTAACGGCGAATGCAAATATCTTTAGTATTGTCTGTATAGTATTCAGCGATTACTCCAGTAGCGTTGCATTTCAAAATATAAAAAAGAAGCGGTCCAGGTAATTAACAATAAGCCGACTAATGATTCGAGTCCGACCAGATGCCGTATGTGACCAAAGGGATTAATATCGCCCATCCCCAGAGTCGTATAAGAAGTATAAGAGAAATAAACATTGTCCAGTACCGAGCCATCGTAATTACCTTCTATATAGCCAAATTTACCTGAGCGATTAAGAAAGTAAAAAGCCAACCCAAAGATCCAGATTTCAATAGAGTGGGCAATTAGCGAGCCGAAGACACCAAATACAATTCGAAGGCGAGGTTTTATCTTTAGTTTTGGAATTATGATCGATAAGCGGTACAGAATTTCATAGTGAATAATTACCGTAATCGCAACGATGACGCTATTAATTAAAAATATTGCGAGCATTTATATGCACTCCAAAATGGTTTCTATTGTAATTTTACAGTCGGTCTGGAATCGATAGAATATTACTCGTTTTGGTGTAGCCATGACCTTTTAGCCGGAAGTATAACGTTCTTTTTCAGATAGTTTCCAAATGACCGTAGCGGCTGTTTGCTCGGGTGAAATGGCCTGGGACAGGGCCAGGCCAGTATTTTCGTGAGTAAGATCACAGCCGATCAGGGTGTTTTGTGACGCAGTCATCAATATCTTATTTATTATAAGGAATTGCAGGGTCGATAAATTAATGAATAGATATTAATTGATTTAGGCTGATGACATATGAATATAGGTGAGAATGTGGTTTCTTTTGAGGATATGAAACAAGACGGCATTCAGCGTCGCCTGTTGTTCAGAAAACTGCAACCGAGAATAAAAGATAAAACCATAAAACACCTTAAAAAAGTCATGCAGGGTATGTTCGATAATGCGGATGATGCGCTTTTTAAACTAGCTGAAAGTGCGGAAGAAGGCATTGATAAAAATCTTTATTTTGATTCTATGCGTGTCGTTCGTTTACAGCGTCTCTCAATAGAGAAAACTTTTTTTTCTGAGGTTGAACAATATTTTACAAACTTTGACGGCGATCTCGATACAGAGAATACGCAGGTCAGTTTGGCTGAAATCGACTCTAATTCAATGGAATTGGTGAGCGAGGCCGATTTAGAGATTAATCTTGCAATACGTAACCTGGTGCAAAAGATCCTGAACTTATATGCCCAGGATTTAAGTGAACTCGATAAGCGACTTGCTTATCTGACAAATAAGAAAGATAAAAAAGATATCGTGGTTCCGTTTGGTGCCGAGGCGATTGTTCATAGTTTTGTTAGGGCGGCAGAACAGATCGATCTGGCCCTGGAAATACAGTTAATTATTGTAAAATTGTTTGATTTACACTGTATTCATAATCTTGCCGAACTCTATTCAACGTTAAATAAAATGTTGATTGAGGAGAATGTTTTACCGGTAATAAAATCAGAAATCGTTAAAATGCCTTCTCCTCAGGTGTCGGCACTTAATCCTGAGCAGGCAGAGGGCTTCGCAGCAGAATTAAATACGGGACTGAATGGCATGCCTACCGGAGTAACCGGTATGCCGGGCGTATCTGGAATGCCTGGTGTTTCTACAATGACGGGCATTAACCCTCGGCAGATGAGCACACCGGCCTGGTCGCAGTTACAACAACTGGTAAGTAGTCAACGACAAAACATGACACATCCAGATGGATCGATGAACTCTTATGGACAGCTACCCGCTGGGATGATGGGACCCGTTGTACCGGGAGTATCTTCTATGCTTACAGGTGTTAATTCTAGTGCTGGGATTGGCGGAGTCGGCGGATTAGCTTCGGCTGCTGGTGGTGGCGTAAATCTATCTACTCAGGATGTGGTAAATACTCTAACCACCATCCAGAATACGAATTTCGACGAAGTTCCTGATAGCGGTGCATACGCGGTGGGTAATTTTTTGCGCGTACAGCTTCAACAAGCCAGTGAGGAAAGTGAGCAGGAAAAAATTATCAACCCACTCGATAATGATGTTATCAATATTGTTTGTCTGTTATTCGAATATATATTAGATGATCCAAATTTACCCATGACCGCAAAAGCCAGTATCGGGCGATTACAGATCCCAATGCTTAAAGTGGCAATGTTAGATAAAGAATTTTTTTCCATGAATGGTCATCCTGCGCGCTATTTACTAAATTTACTGGCCAGTACTGCGGTGGGCATTGATGAGAGCGAAGGACTTGACCAACCTATATTGAATAAGATAAATGAAATTGTTGAAGAAGTGTTAGAGAAGTTTACCGATGACCTTGGTTTATTTACGGATCTCACTGAACAATTGAATGAATTTATTAGTGAGCAGCAGTTGGTTGAGCTGCAGGCCTGTAAAGATATCAGTCAGGTACAAACCGAAAAAGAAGAAATGGTATTAGCCAAGACCTGGGTAAAAGAAACACTTAGTCAGCATTTAATCGGACGAGAATTACCTAAACCCGTTGTCGACATTATACTTGGACCATGGAAAGAAGTTATGTTAGAAACTTACTTACAGGAAGGTGAGTACAGTCAACTGTGGAAAACGCAAATTCGCTTTATTGACGTATTGTGCTGGTCGGTCGAACCAAAGGTTCATAATCTGGACAGGAAAAAGCTGGGTGCCATTATTCAACAGTTGGTGATAACTTTGAAGGAAGGGTTTGAACTTATAGATATGCCGGAAATTGAGCTCGATAAAATTTTAAGTACGCTGGAGCCATATCATTTAGCCAGCGTGCATGGTCTAAATCTGAATGATTGTATTCTGGAGGAAGAGGTCAATGAATCAATTAAAGCAGTATTAAATGATGAAAAGGATATCGATTCTCTGAATGAGGAAGTTGATAATGTCGTAAGTGATGAAAACATCGTGCTGGAAGAGATCGTACTGGAAGATTGGGAGCCGGCGAATGAGCTCGATCAGGTTCAGGATGAGTATCTGGAGCTGGCACGGCATCTTGACATGGGGAAATGGGTGGAGTTTAAAGATGATAAAGGTCAGCCTCGTCGCGCAAAACTGGCCTGGAAAAGCGAGTTATTAGGTGAATTTACCTTTTTAAACTGGAAATTTGATGTGGTCGCGGATAAAACCTTGTTTGAACTGGCAGAGGATCTGCGTCAGGGTAATGCTCGGGTGGTTGATGATGTGCCGTTAATGGATCGGGCCTTGTCTGCGGTTGTTAGTGGCTTGATTCCGCGGGCGAGTTAATCAACGTACACAATTTCAATTTAGAAAATACTGCATTACAATACTGATCAGTTCATTTGATTGGGGTTGTGTCTGTGGGAAATACGGTCTATGTACGTGTAAATGGTCCCTTAATTATAAAGGGAGACGTTGTCGTTCAGGATGTGGATGGCACTGTTTTGCTGGAAGAAAACGAGGCCTATTTGTGTCGCTGCGGTTTATCAAATAACAAGCCATTTTGTGATGGTGAACATAAACGCTGTGCGTTTACGGATCCCGCCATGTTTAAGGATGAAAAAGGTGAGACACTCGTAATAGATGAATCGCAGAAGCTTGTTATCAGCGTACGGCCCCATGCGATGCTCATTGTCAAAGGGCCAATGACGATTCAAAATGAAGATGCTTCGTCGATTACGACGCGTAACAAGGCTGCGTTGTGCTGTTGTGGCCTGTCTAAAAATAAACCCTTCTGCGATGTCTCACATAAAGCAAACTAAAGAGCATCAATTAGAAATTAATTACCGGTTAGTATGTTGGAGCGCGGGTAAATATATCTTTCCATGAGGCGTAGGTTGCGCCAAATAATACCGGCATTACGACCAGCAACCCCAGATAAAATGTCAACATTGCCAGTATCCACATAATTGACGCAATGAATGTAAATAGAATAAAAGCACCGATATTACGTTTAAGTGCCGTGATGCTTTCTTTTACCGCATCACCTACAGAGAGCTTGTGAAATACAATTAAGGGCGGGGCAAACCAGGATACGATACCAAATAAAAAGGCTAGAACAATAACAACAGGGATAAAAATTATCATCATGACAATAATCAATAATTCTGAACCTGTTCCGGTTTCATTTAGGGCCAGTGAGGTAAATAAGCCGATAAAAAATAATACCATGAAGACGATTGAAGCAAGAATTGCGAAGCCTAAGAGAAGCGCGCCCACAATTGCAAGCTTGTCGGCACATACATTGAAACCTTCGAATAAATGACGAATTTCCAGTGCTTCACCGTTGTCCTGAGCAAAAAGTCCCAGCATCAAGCCACCCGCAAGCATGGGTTGCAAAACAAAGTTAGCAAAGAAAAATGATGTGAACATCATAATTAACAAATAGATAATGGAGATTACAATCCAGATTCCAGCATTGCGACCGAAGAAGCTGAAACCTTGTCCCACCCAGCTTAAGCCTCGTCCGATTGGTACCGCCTGCGGCTCGACGTGAGCCCAGATATCATCTGATGACTTTTCGGTAGCTTCAACCTGAGTGGCTGGAGTTTGATATGGATTATCCGAATTCATTTTAATCCCTCAAAATATAATTTTTATGAGGGTAGCATATTCTTTAACAGCATGACCAAAGTTTTAAGCAGGATTATAAATAATAATAAAGTCAGGGGTGCAGGTTATTGTTGTTTAGTGCCTGGCGATTTTTCTCGAATGTTAAAAATTCGGGAAATAAGCGGGTTATTAGCCAGCGAAATAGTGACTCGGTACTGGCCTGGTATGAAGGTTGCGATAGGGTGTTTCAGGGAAATGATTTGATCGCCATTAGCTTCTGAAACCAGTAATTTTTTCTCAATTAGTATTTGATTTTCTGTTATGGATTCAAGTTTTAAAGTTAAGCTTGTCGTATCTTTGGAAAGGTTAGAATAGCTAAATCCAAGATGAATCATTGGAGTACCGCTGAGCGTAAGTTGCTCTGCTAATAAGCTACTAAATGCTTGATCGCTGACAAGTAGATGTGTGATACGAGGTGCGTTTGCCGATTTAGCCGTAATAAATTTATTGTGTACCTGATCCATACGCGCACTATTCGGAAATTCATTTAATGCCGCATTGAGGATGGTTTCAGCCTGGTTAAATCGTTTTTTCCAGACTGCTGTCTGGATTTGTTTAATGACGTAGTCTTCAGCTTTAATCAACCCCGCTCGTGCATTTTTGTTTTCCTTCTGCTCGCGTAATACCTGTTTATACAGGCTGGTCGCGCTTCCTTCTTTGGGTAACATCACTTTTCCAGCCTGAAACTGTGCTTCGGCCTGGATCAGGATCGACATTAATTTTTCCTGTTGTTGAATTTTTTGTTGTAGCGACTGTTTGAGCTTCAACAATTTAGTATGGATTGGGTCGATGCTAAGCCCCAGTTCGATACTGGCCAGGGCTTCATGTGGCTTTGCGCTGGATTGGTGAGATCTGGCTACGGTAAAATAATGGTCAGCAATTTTGCTTAGTTCATTTTTGGCTAAGGCATAACTCGGATCAATAGAGAGTACGGCTTGCAGTTCTTCAACTGCATTTTTACTTACAGGTTCGGTTAAGGCTCCCTGTTTTATGTATTCGGTTGCGCGTTGCATGTGACCCTGTATGGCTTCATGTCGTAGTAGTTGATTATCCAGCTGCAACAGTTGTTGCGGTAGAAATTCAGCTGGCAGAGTGCCATTGGCCTGTGCGATAAGCCGGCGGGCAGCAGTATGATCCTGGTTCTCTAGGGCGGTACCGGTTTGCACTAGATACCAGTTAGCGATTTGCTCTAATCGTTTTTTAGCGAGTCCGTCAGCCGGGTTGTCCAGTAATAACTTTCGGTTGGACGCGGTCAGTTGTTTAATCGTATCAATGTTTTCATCAAGTGCCAGCATATAATCGGTAACAGGTTGAGTATTGTCAGTTTGTGCCGAATTGGAAAAATGTACAGGCGGTTCTATTTTTATGGGTTGTTCAGCGGCTCGTTTGGTTTTATTTGTAGCTGGATCGCGAGGCGGGTCTGAATCGACGGATTGATTTAGGAGTTGTTCTAGCCTGGGCGCAATATAATTTTGCCAGGATTCTAATAAGACGTCTTGTTTAAAGTATCCCAGTCCCGCGAGCAGCAGGAATACAACAAGCCATACGAGTAATCGTTTACGACGCCCTAAGCGTTTATAATCATCACTGGTGGTAACATCGTAGTTAAAATCGTTGGTGGTATTTTTTTTCGTCGGTGCTTTTATCGGAGCTCGTTTTTGATTCTTGAGTTGATCGGCGGCCAGCATGGGGTTAGAGTTTGTGGATATGGTTTTCGCCTGATGATTTTTACCCAATTTTTTATTGGCTGCCGATTTTGCATCCATAAAATCTATGTCGGCTTCGCTGATCTGCTCCAGGGCCGCTAAAAACTCGGCGGCCGTTTGGTAACGGTGTTCGGGCTCCTTGGATAAACAAATATTAATGATCGGCTGGAAGATTTCCATACCCGGAGGCAACTCAGGGATCGGTTCCGATAAATGTTTGATACCGATGGCAACTAACGAAGGGCCATCATATGGCACATAACCGGCGAGGGCCTGAAATAAAACAATTCCCAGGCTGTATATATCCGAACGATGATCAACCTGCAGTCCCTTGGTTTGCTCAGGACTCATATAATAAGGTGTGCCAATAACTTTACCGGTGATGGTTAGACCTTGCGTCGCATTTTGATTCCGTGCGATGCCAAAATCGGTGAGAATGGCGCGTCCGTCTTCATGCAATAAAATATTTTCAGGTTTTATGTCACGGTGTACATAGCCTTTTTTACCGGCGAAATCGAGCGCCTGGGCGATTTGTTTAATAATGGTAATCTTATGTTTACGATTGAGCAGGTCACGTGCATCGCGTAGATTTTTACCTGGCACGTATTCCATGGCCATGAAATGGCAACCTTGATGAACACCGGCGTCATAAATGGTAATGATGTTTGGATGTGCCAGGCTACTGACAATGCGCGCCTCACGTAAGAAGCGATCCGTAAAACTTTCGTCGGTATGGTCAGGCGCTAGAATTTTAAGCGCGACCTGACGACCGATACTTTTTTGTATTGCCAGATAGACGACCGCCATCCCGCCCTTGCCGAGAACGTCTTTTATCTCATAGCCCGGTAGCTTGACAACCGGCGCCACGTGATTTTCTGTGGAATGCTTATCTTGTTTCGACATGGTTAAAACTCACGATCCTCTATTGTTATCGGCATATGCTGATACTCATACAGCACAAATGTGACGAGTGTCCTATTAATAATGTGAAAAGTCATGCTTCTCTTTGCGGATTTTAATCTTCACGTCCAGCTGCAGGTTAAGGTCTTTTTGGGTAAAAAAGCATGTAATATCAGTAGGATACATGCAGATTATTTAAAGGCGTTAAAATCCCGTGGATAACGTCCAGTAAGATTCTAACCGAGCTAACGGTGCAATACACTAATACTGGATGCGATAGTTATTTCTTTCTGTCGCGATGAAATTGTTCCGGCTAATCAGAAATAGAATGCTCAAATGTAAATAATTGTTACCAATTATCAAAATTAGATATTTTATGCTCAATACTGGACACAATTGCGGCGAGTTACCTTCTATCGGCGTTGTAGCCCATTAATATTAATGTTTTAATTTCTTCAGTGGATGGATATATTCGATGGGGAACAGGGGGGATTCGGAGCGTAAGCACCGTTAGTAAAACCTGCGCCAGCAGGGAATGGTTGCAAGTCGCCCGAAATTAGAAATTTTTATCTAAATAGTCCAAAGCCTTAACCCATTTTGTTCTTTATCGCGTTTTCATCTCAGTTACACAAATCCAGTATTTATTTAGTATTTTTCAAGGAGCATTGAGCATGGGTTTAGAAGAAAAAAGAATGAAACAATATTTAGAAGCGGAGGTTATTCCAACTGTTTCGACAGAAATGGGGGGATGTTATGGTGGTGACGTTTCTATAGATATTGATTGGGAGACATTTACAGCCAAAGATTCAATTCAGGAGATCGAGCACCAGGTTCTGGGTCGGGTTGCTGAAGCGGTTAGAGAATTATGTTCAGATGATCTTGCCAAAGAAGCCATGCAGGAATCATTTAAAACGGTATATGTTAAAAATCTGGAAAACACGGACGACCGTAAACTTGATTTTGCCGACGGTAAATTGACCTTGCAAACAACCTGGGCCGATTTTGGTTCAATTTTCACCCCAGCTGATATTCGCGGCAAGATTGAAGAAGGCTTATAAGCGACATACCTGAATATATGGACTGAGTTGTATTCAGCTCAGTCCATACTTCATTAACATCATACGGGTAATTGATTTCATCAATTTAAATTCTGCTAATGTATGGTTTACAAATATGGATTTAGAACAATGACCTTTGACGTTGCAAATTTAAATGTTCCAGCTTATTCAGTTACCGAGCTTTTACAACGGCTGGATAGTCTGATGAAGCTCACCAGGGCAGGATTTAACCTGCCTATGCCGGAAGTAACGTTAGGAACGCAACAGGGACAATCTTATACGGGACATGTTGCCTCGTTTGAATCGGGTTCAATTACTCTGGTTCATGAAATAAATCGCCAGTTTAATCCATCCGTTATGGTGTTGAGTTTGAGTAATATCGTCAGCATTACGTTTGATTATGATGAGAATATTAATAAGCTACTCGATCCGGCACAGCCTTTACCTTATTCGGCAGACATGGGGCCGCTCGATTTGAAACGTTTGATGCTTAAATACTCTGAGGAAATTGGTGATAAGATCAATAGTAAAATTCAGATTGAAAATACTCTTGAGGCAAAGGCCGAGACCATCCCCCATCTTTGCAATGCATTGACTCTGGTTAAACAAAGTATTATCAGGATTGCTGTAGATGATCCTGGCAAAGAATCATTAAGAGAAAATGTGACGAAGATTCAATTAGCTGAAGCGGTGGATTTTAAATTGCAGGACAAAACACTGTTATTCAACATTGTACCAGACGGACAGAATTTTTCACTGAGCATGGCCGATGCCAGTGAGCAAATAGCGCGGCTGCTTTAATCCGTTGATTTAAAGGACGGTAGTACCTTCAATTTGGTTATGAATCATTAAGGTTCCTGGCGGGTGTCGATGTGGTGCTGATGGATTGGGTGCTTATGAAGTCTTTTATTCAGCCGGGGGAAAGGAGCAAATTTCCGATCCCGTGGTATATCGGTGTCTGGTCAGCAAAATGGCTTTATTTCCGGTGTATTGACGTTAAAATGGGGCATATTGAATTAAAGGTGTTCCGAAAATCCCAGCCTATCGTGTTTTTCTGTATATTATTCGTTCATTCTGGCTAAATTGACAACCGCAATTTTTGCAATAGCGCCTGTGTTTTGTAGCTTGACGATATATATTTCAGCCCCCTCTTAAAACCTTATTTATATTGCGTATACAGGGTGTTGCCTATATTTCTAGACTGATTCTAAAGCCCGCCGGCTCATATTATTACATATTGATAATTATCCGTGCTCATCAAGCCATTGCTGGAATCGAAAGGCTATTGTACAGTCGCAGAAAATACGCCTAACTCCCCTAAGGGCAACGATATGAAGATGATAAAACAACTTATATTAGCGGGCATGCTAATGTGGGCCGTTACGTTTGTGCATGCATTTACGGTCGCTGATTTGATGATGAGCGAAATGCAGCTTGATGCCTGCTCGGATCAAGCCAAAGCGCCAAACAGTGAGGTGCGTGCCGCGATCCAGGCTCAACAGTTTGAAACGGCGCTGGATCGACTTGGTGAGCCTGAAGGTTTGAGTGGCCCTGAACAAAAATACCTGTTTGGTAAAGTCCACTATTTACTTGCTTATGAAAATGTTAAAAATCGAACCACTGTTGCGGCGGATGATGCACATTTAAAATTGGCCAGAAAATATATTGATCTGGCCGCAAAACAGGGATTTGCGGAAGCAATATATGATCAGGCTATCTTATTTACGCCACCGAATGAAGAACAGAACAAGATTAACTTATTAAAGTTCGCAGCGGATAAAAAATTCATACCGGCTATGCTGATGTTAGCGGAAATAATGTTTCTAAAGGCCAAAACATTTGAAGATCGTATTGAGGCGCAATCACTAATTTTACAGGCCGCTAATCTGGATGCCGCTGCGAAGATTAGACTGGCCAGTTATTATTTACATGAAGATAGTCAGTTAAATAATGTGACGGGTTACGATAAAGACATTAATAAAGCGATTCAGTTTTTATACTCGGCTACAGCGAAATGTAATTCTAATGCGGCGTATAAATTATATCAGATGTCTAAAAGTAAACATAAACCCAATGACCTGCCTGCTAGCCGGGCTATATACTGGTTAGAAATATCGGCCAAATTAAATTCTGTCAAAGCCCAGGGTGAGCTGGCCGCTTATTACCATACTAATGATTCTCATGATAAAGCAAACCTCTGGGCCTTACGGGCCGCGCAACACAATGACATAAAGGCTTTGCTAACACTGGGTAAGATGTATTATCAGGGTAAGGGTCTAGACAAAGACTTACCGAAAGCATTGGGTTATTACGAGCAGGCCTACCAGGTGGATCAAACAAACCGCCTTGTCCAAAACCAGCTGGGCATCATGTATTACCGGGGAGAGGGCGCTGAGGTTGATTTTCGTCGAGCTGCGGACATGTGCAAGTTAGCCGCGAATAAGGGGCAGGCGGGCTGCCAATATTACCTTGGATTAATGTATGTTAATGGTGAAGGTGTGACACAGGATATCGATACCGGTATAGACTGGATGAAAAAATCGGCTGCACAGGATTTTAATATTGCAAAAAACTGGCTAAGAGAAAACTGGTAAGTTATGAGTCAATGGTTTGTGTACATTCTCAAATGCAATGATGACAGTTTATACACCGGAGTTACTACCGATGTTGAGCGACGAGTTAATGAACATAATCACGATTCCAGACTCGGCGCCAGTTATACTCGCGCACGCAGACCTGTCAAGCTGGTATATTCTGAGCAATGCAAAGATCGCAGCCAGGCGCAAAAGCGAGAAGTTGGAATCAAAAGATTAAGGCGCGTTGCAAAGCAGGCCTTAATAAATAAGTCTTAAAAAAGTTACCCTGAAATAAAATCATTGCTACTATTGGTTTATGATGATTTTATATTCTATTATTGAATCTCCGCTGCACCCGCAGTTTAGTCCGTTCTATAAAAAACATGGTTTTGATGAGTTGCGTCTGAATTCTGTTCGCAAGGCGATACAATCATTAAAAAAACAACCGCCGGATTATGTTGTGGCCGATTTTGTATATGGCTATGGTAATAACTACGCCGGGGTCAACATCAGCAACCTCGATGTTTTTTTATATAGCCTTGCCAAATACGCGCCAGACTGTAAGGTGCTGGTCTGCTATGAAAAAACGGACAAGGATTATGTTGCAAAATTGCAGGCCCTGTTCCCGACGATAGATACCCTGGTTTATCCGTTAGATGAGAACCAGCTCCGTTCTTCGTTGGGATTATGAGTACTTTTTCCGATACAGAGATTACCGCGTATCGAACTCAACTGCTCAATTTGCAGCAGAGCCTTGTCAATATTGAAAATGATTTAGATGAAACCAGCGCAGTGGTGGAGTTAGATCAAACACGGCAAGGACGTTTGTCACGCATGGATGCCTTGCAGGGGCAGGCGATGTCAAAAGCGATGCAGGCACGACGGCAACATCAACTGAAGGAGATTAATCTAGCGCTAGAGCGTATTGATCAGGGCGAATTTGGCTACTGTCAACACTGCTATGAGGCCATTGCGAGTAAACGCCTTGATATTAATCCGGCTGTCCGACTCTGCATCAAATGTGCTGACTGATTGTAACAAAAAGTTTGCAAAAGTTTTAAATTCAAAAACAATACTTCGTTTATAATTGTGCTAAAGGTTGCCTAATGAAGCGATTCGGTAGGTTGCATATTACCGTAATAATAATAGATGGATTAAATATTATGCCAGTGGATATGACTCTTTATTTTGATGTAGTGAAACAGGTGCAAGATCAGATTAATCGCATAACCTATGCGTATCAGCTCAGTGAACAGGAACGAATGAACCAGATAAATCGTTTAGAGCATGAAATTGCCCAGAAATTTCAGTGGGCGCGACGCAGTTTAACGACGGTTGAGCATAATTTGAGTCAGAGCAGTGCGGGAATTGCGCAGCCAGACCTTGAATCAAAGGTTGACGTCGCTTAATAGCTTTAAGCGACGTTTTCTCAAACCACTCATGCCTTTTGTAACAGGAAGGTGTACTCCCCGTCCCAGTCAATAATTTCCATCAGCTTATGCCCAAGCTGAAAACACATCGCCTCGAAGTTGTGTACTGAACGTGGCTCTGTGGTGGTTACTTTTAATATTTGCCCAACCGCTAATTTATCCATTGCACGCATGGTCTGAACCATAGGTTGTGGTGCGGACATATTTTTTACGTTTAATTCCATATCGATATAAGCCATGATGTTTTCCTTTTCGTATCGTTGTTATAGAACTATTGAACGTATTAAGGAGCATAATGGGTTAGGCCTGAATGGAAGCTGAAGGATAATAGTCTTATTAAATGTAATGTTACTGTTGGGGGAGCTTTTCCTGCACCAGTAGCCAGGGGGCGATGACGACACTCCAGAATGCTGGCTCGCGGGCAAGCCAGTCTCGAGCATGATCGTCGTTAGCGCGGAGCAGATCGCCATTCTCAATCAGGCTCTCAATGAAGGTCTTATTGTCATCGTGCAGCAGCCTGGCGATTTCGATCAGGTCATGTTCTTTTTTGACCACGATGACAATCCCACGTGCGAAATAAGTTTGCAGCTCCGACCAGCTTAATTGCCCGGTTTCGAGGTTGAGCTTCTGGCCCAATTCGAGGTTTGGTTGCAGTGGTGGTTCGTTGTTGTTATTACTCATGGTGTTGTTTTCGCCTATGTTGACGCAATGACTTCCTTACGAAATTGTTAGTATTATCACATGCCCGAAATGCGTTAGGATAAATTTTTGCAAATAAACCTACCTCTAGCTTATGCCTCGAATATTAATTATTGAAGATGAACCCAAAGTAGCGGAATCCTTGCAACTTGGACTGCGCGAAGTCGGTTTCGAGGTTGAATGGGCAACTACGGGCGAAGAAGGTTTAACCTGCTTGCTGGAAAATATGCCCGATGCCGTGGTATTGGACTTAAATTTGCCGGGCCGCGATGGGCTGGATATTTTGGCAACGCTACGTAAACATCATGAACAGCTACCGGTATTGATATTATCCGCACGTGATGCAATTGATGATCGGGTAAGCGGGTTAGAGCGCGGTGCAGATGATTACATGATCAAACCCTTCGCATTTACTGAGCTGGTTGCTCGCCTAAAAGTGATGCTGCGACGAGAGAACCAAAGTAGTGTGCTTGCCTTTGAATTAGCCGGTTTATCAATTGACATTGTTAGCCGGCAGGTTAGGCGCGATAGCAAAAGTATAAATTTAACGCCTCGTGAATTTGAAATACTCGAATTATTTTTTCGAAATATAAAACACCCTGTATCGCGCAAGACCATTGCCCGTGACGTCTGGAAAGTAGAGAGAGCCACATCGCTCGATAATGTGATCGATGTTCACATTATGCGGTTACGAAAAAAAATTGATGAGGAGTTTGATGTCAAGCTTATTCAAACGATAAGGGGCTTGGGATTTATGTTAAGCGATGAAGAACAGGGGTAAGGGATCATTAGCTTAACGACACGCACAAAGTTTGTTTTGTTATCTATAGTTAGTATGTTACTAATCTTGATCATTGTTTATGTCACAACGATTGGCCTTTATTCGCGTTCATTACTGCAAAGTATTGATGAAAATCTTAAAACAGATCTGGAGCGTGTTAAACAACATTTAAACTTTAACCAGCAAGGGAATCTCGAGTTATATGCCCAACCAGCAGCGACGATATTAACGCAGGGTTATAATCGCGAATTGATGTACTTGGTTCGAGATGACAAATTTAATGCGATACGTCGCTCTGCTGCAATGATTTATATAGAACCACCTGAGATCATTCCAGAATTAATCGAGAAAGATGAAAACTATCAAAACTTTATTTTCTCGGATAAGGAATATAGAATTTATCATGGAAAATATGCAGCAGAAGAACACGCTGGAGATAGAGATTTGTACATCCAATTAGTAAAATCGCTGGATGAATATCACCAACAAGTGAATCAGCTGCTCAGTGCAATGTTATGGTTGATTCCTATCCCTCTAATATTAATTTCATTAGGCAGTTGGTGGATTGCAGACCGCGCATTGAGACCGCTGGCAAGATTAAGTAAAACGCTAACGGACATTGGCTCAGAGCAGCTCGATGTACGTGTCGAAGTAGAAAATCAGAATGATGAAGTGGGCAAGATCGCACAAGCAACCAATACGTTTTTAGATCGTATTCAAAGTTCATTCAATTCACTGAAACGGTTTACTTCTGATGCCTCGCATGAGTTACGTACACCGTTAACGACGATCCGAACACAAGCCGAAGTCCTACTCAGCCGCGAGCGAAGTCGTGAAGAATATAAGCAGGTACTGGGTAGTGTGCTAGAGGAAGTCGACCGTTTAGAATACTTAACCGAGGCCTTATTACAATTAACGCGCGGTGATGCAGGCATCATTACATTAGATCGCGACAGGCAAGATGTCTCTGTGTCGCTTCACAATTGGGTCGAAAATTTACAAGCCCTGGCCGAAGAAAAACAGATTCATATCAAAACTGAAATTTCCGAGCAGATAGAAGCTAATGTTGATATTGCTATATTTGAAAGAATCTATATTAATATAATTCAGAATGCGATTGCTTATACCCCACCACAAGGGGAAATTACCATTCGGCTTATCCAGGAACAGCAGCAGATAGTATTTCAGGTAGCCGATTCGGGGCCGGGGGTAGCGGATAAAGATAAGCAGGCTGTTTTTCAACGATTTACCCGCCTGGATTCAACGCGACAACGGGCGAGCGGTGCAGGCCTGGGCCTGGCGATCACGCAGTGGGCGGTGGAACTGCATAACGGTTCGATAACAGTAGTCGACAATTCTCCTGTTGGCGCCGTATTTATTGTCTCTATACCAATCTAACCTGAACTCGGTTTTAGAAAACAATCAGGGAGGTTCATTCATCCAATATTTATGCAGTATTCTCTACGCTGTGCTCCGATCAGGATGACCGTAGCTGGGCCTTCAGGATTTGTGGGTAGCGCATTTTTTATCCCGAGCCAGGTAATCTAACTAATTCTTCAGGATCTCTTTAGTTGAAGTTTGTCGAATAGCAATCCAAACTAAGTTCATATTTAATAAACTGGGAATGTGTAAATGCAGATTAGTCGTCGAGAGTTTATTCAAACCCTGGCTGCCGCTGCGGCGTCCGGGCACAGCCTCAGTTTGTCGGCAAAAACGCAGAGCCGCTTTAAACCTGTTGCGCTGGATATGTATGAGTTACCTCCCTATGGTGAGGTATCGATAATGCACATAACCGATGTCCATGCCCAATTAACGCCTATTTACTTTCGTGAACCCAGTAATAATATCGGGGTTGGTCGTTTCAAAGGTAAGCCACCGCATATTGTTGGCAATGATTTTCTAAATTATTTTGGTGTGGAAAAAAATAGTTCTGCCGCATATGCTTTTACGCATTTGAATTTTAGCGAGGCCGCAAGGCACTATGGAAAATTAGGTGGCTATGCACATTTAGCAAGCCTGATTAAAAATATACGTAGCCAACGACCTGCATCTTTGTTACTGGATGGCGGTGATAGCTGGCAAGGTTCAGCGACTGCGTTATGGACACAGGCGCAGGACATGGTTGATGCGAGTAAGTTACTTGGAGTTGATGTCATGACCGGGCACTGGGAATTTACTTATGGTGCCGAACGTGTAAAAGAAATTGTGAATAATGACTTTAAAAACAAGATCGATTTTATTGCACATAATATTGTGGATACGGATTTCGAAGATCTTATTTTTAAGCCGTATACCATTCGGGAAATAAATGGGGTACAACTTGCGATAATAGGTCAGGCTTTTCCTTATACACCGATCGCTAACCCAGGGTATATGGTGCCAAAATGGAGTTTTGGTATCCGTGATGAGCAGTGTCAGAAAATAGTCGATAAAGTCAGATCTTTGGGTGCCAGTGTTGTAATTGTATTGTCTCATAATGGTATGGATGTCGATATAAAGATGGCATCGAAGTTGACGGGTGTTGACGCGATTATGGGTGGTCATACGCATGACGCGATTCCACGACCGATTGAGGTTGATAACAAATCAGGTAAGACTCTGGTTGTTAATTCGGGTTGTGCGGGTAAATTTGTTTCCGTCCTGGATTTTAAAGTGACCAACAAAAGAGTGACGGGATATCAATTTAAACTGTTACCGGTATTCTCAAATTTAATCGAACCCGATCCTGAAATGGATGAATATATCACCCAGCTCCGTCAACCCTATTTGAAAAAGTTAAATGAAAAATTGGCAGTTAGCAATGACCTGCTTTATCGTCGTGGAACCTTTAATGGCAGCTTCGATCAATTAATTCTGGATGCAATGCTTGAAACTCAGGATGCACAGATCGCTTTTTCACCGGGTTTTCGTTGGGGTATGAGCGTATTACCAGGGCAAGCAATTACGTTTGAGGATGTTATGACGCAAACGGCAATAACCTATCCAATAACGACATTAACCGCGATGAGCGGAGACAGAATAAAAGAAGTGCTCGAAGACGTGGCAGACAATATTTTTAACCCCGATCCCTATAAACAACAAGGTGGTGATATGGTGAGGGTCGGTGGAATGCAATACGACATAAAACCAAATGCCAAAATAGGTCAACGTATTCAAAATATGAGGCTCAATGGTCAACCGATATTAGCAAACAAGCAATATAAAGTTGCTGGCTGGGCTAGTGTGGCGCAACCGCTAGAAGGTATTCCGATCTGGGATACGGTTGCAAATTATCTACGCGATAAAAAAGTTATTTCAATCTCAGATCTAAATCAGCCTGGAATAATAAGCTAATAGCACGACAATAGTTTGGAGAAAAACGTATGCAAAAAATAATTGTTTTATTTTTATTATTTGGAATGAATCAAGTAATTTTGGCAGAAGAATTTAGCATTTTGCCAAAACCACAAAAGATCACGGAACATGTATATGCCTGGATTGGCCCCTATGGTGGACCAAATACTAAAAATAAGGGTTACCGAATGAATATGGCTTTCGTAGTCGGAGTTAAGTCGATAGCTGTTTTGGACTCAGGATTTTATCCGGCGATGGCGAATGAAATGATTCGCCATATCAAGGCCATCAGCTCCTTACCCATTAAGTATGTTATTAATTCTAATTCCCAACCGGATCGATTCCTGGGTAATGATGTGTTTCGTAAATTAGGCGCAGAGATAATGACCTCACCAAAAGAGGCGGTGCGTATGGAAGATAATGGTAATAACTATGCGATGTTGTTAGAAATGCGGATGAAATTTAAACCAGCTGACATCCAGTTGCCCAGTAAACCGACTCGCATCATAACGCAGGAAACCGATATCGATTTAGGGGGCGGGGTTAAATTAACGATTCATTTATATAAAGCTGCGCATACCCCGCAGCCATTGATCGTACATGTAAACAGCGACAAGCTGGTTTATGCCGGTGATATATTATATTCGGGGCGTATGTTATCGGTTGTCGAAGGGAGTAATATCCGGCAATGGATTCAAACTTATGAATATTTAAAACGATTTACTGGCGTAACGTTTATTCCGGGACATGGCGTACCGGCGCCATTGTCGGCATTTGAAAAATCTACGTATCAGTATCTACAGTTACTCGACGCACATATGACAAAAATGGTGGCGGAGGAGAAAGACATGCAGGAGGCCATTTTGCGCCTGGATCAATCCAGTTTCTCTCACCTGGAGAATTATAAAGACCTGGCTGGGCGTAATGCTCACCGAGCTTATCTAGAGGCCGAGTTGGCTGCATTTGATTAATTTTGAAATTTTATAAGTAAAATAGAGTCTTAGCGACGAACCCTGGCAATAAGAATGAAATAAAAAAAGGGTAAAATTTCCTGGCAAGGTGCCGATACTAAATAGTATCGATAACCAACATACAGTACCTATTATGCAAGCACTTGAAAAAACACACAGATTTCGTCGCACTCTGGATAGCCTGATCCGATTTACCTCTTCGGTCGGCGAGGAAACGGTATTTAATGGCTCCTTTGCTGGTGGCGAGAATATCGTCGTGCGCGGTCTGGTTCAGGGTGAGAGTAATATTCAGGGTATCGTTGTGGTGACCGACACCGGCCGTTGGCATGGTAAATTGACCGCCGATATTGTGATCGTGGCGGGAAAGGTTGAGGGCGATATTATTGCCCGTGAGAAAATCGAGGTTCACAGTATGGCCAGGATTATCGGGAATTTACACAGCCCGATTATTGCCATTGAATCCGGTGCCGTACATGATGGTCACATCGATATGACCACAGTGGAACAACTCAATCATTTCGAAGAAAAGCGCGAATCCGGTAACATAAACCCATAAACCCCAAATAACATACTAGATATTAATTCCCGATAAAGGTTGTATATACAACTGTATAATGTATGCTTATACGTATGTTTGAGCGATGTTTATATTTTAATACCAACACGATGGTTCGTCAGTTGAATCGAGTCTGGGATTCGGCTTATCAGGTGGCCGGGTTGTCAGCACCGCATGCTTATATGTTACGCCTTGTTTGTCATCAGCCTGAGATCAGTCAAAAACAGGTTGCTAATGAATTGAACCTTGAAAAATCAACCGTTACCCGCTTCGTGGCGGTGCTGGTCGAAAAAAGGTTGCTCAAACGTCGAAACGGCTTTGATGGACGTGAAATTCTGTTACAACCCACCGCGCAGGGAAAGCGACTAGGTGTGCAGCTGGATGAAATCGGCAGAAATTTATATAAACGGATGCGAAAGCAGCTTGGGGCGGATCGGTTTGATAGTTTGGTTCAGGCCTTACGTTTAGGGGCGAATCATCTTACTTGATTCTATATATTTATCCATAGAGTTGTATGTACAACTATTATAAGGAGGACTAATGTTATACCCAGTCATTAAGGGTGAACCCTTGAAGGAGGATGAAGCGGTAGCCTCTGGTCTGAGTGATCTTGTGGCTGCTGAGAATACATCGATTTTGCCTGCTCTGAATAATTTTTATGCGGCATTTAATCAACGTGACGTCGATAAAAGTATTTCGAGCTGGGCACAACAGGATAATGTTGTGATGTGTAATCCAATGGGAGGAATTCGTCGTGGTATTGCGAGCATTCGTGATGGCTACCAGACCATTATGCTCGGAAATATTACGGTGTATGTTGAATTCTACGATTACGAGCTGATTGAGGCCGCCGATATAAGTTATGTGGCGGGTCGCGAGCGTGGTTTTGCCCAGCGTGGTGAGACTCAGTTAGATTTAGACATTCGTACCAGTCGTATTTTTCAGCATATAGATGGACGGTGGCAGCAAATCCATCATCACGGTTCGATGACCGATGCAAAGGCCTTACAACGATATCAGGATTTTCTAAATAAGAAATAATACAGCAGGGCTTTTCGTCCTGAGTTTAGCCGTGCCGGTGTTAAAAGGATGTGCTTTTTCAGGTAGTTTTGTGTTGAAAAGGCCATCAGGTTTGCAATTCCTTGGATACTTGTCACACCATGAACTAGTATTTATTGAGTAGTTAATGTGATAATTGATCATGAACGAAAAAAATAGCCAAAATAAAGTACAAACCATCTCGCCGGCACAAGCAAAAAATCTTCTCGATAGCGAGCCGAAGAGCCTGTTAGTTGATGTGCGTTCGCACATGGAATTTTTATTTATCGGCCATCCGGTGGGTGCGGTACATATTCCCTGGATCGATGAGCCGGACTGGGATATCAATCCCAATTTTGTGCGTGAGATACGCCAGCTATTGCTTGGTGG
>QILH01000016.1 GCA_003233255.1 Gammaproteobacteria bacterium
TATTCAGAGAATGGTTTTTCTTTTGCCTGTTGCTGTTCGAGCAGCTGCAAGGCTTCTTCGGCGGTCACCAGGTGGGTGACCTTGAGACCATGTTTTTCCAGTATTTTGGTGATGACGGCGGCGGCGGTGGCACTGTCTTCGACAAACAGGATATGACCAATCAGCCCCGAGTGGCGTTGTACGAACGAACGAACAAACCCGCCAAAGGCCTTATAGCCCTGCGATTTATCAAAATAATCGGTCACCCCGGCTTCAAAGCCTTCTTTGAGCAGGCGACTGTCGGCATCACCGGAAACGACAATAATGGGGATATAGTTGTGAGTTTTTGAACCTCGAACCTCACTGCTCAGGGCCAGACCGTCCATATCAGGCAGCATTAATGCGGTGGAGATCAGGTCGTACTTACTGTGATTGAGCAGAGTGAGTGCTTCCTTACCCGTAGCACAGGGGTAGATCTCGGCATTACTGACTTCTTCCTGCAGGATTCGGGTCAAAATGGCGCGAGTCACCGAGGATCCGTCAACGACGATTATGCGTGTTTTATGCTCATTCATGGTGGTTATACTAACAACTTTATTGTGTGTTTATAGTCGTGTTTTTAATAACTTACTGATCATAGCGGCAAATTGGTTGTGAATTGTATCAGCGCGGCTCGATTTCACGTAAATGCCGACTAACTGCAATCCATGATCCCCCCAGCCCAAGTCCAATACTTAACACTAGTATGGTCAATATCGTATCAAAATCCATTTTATGAAGGGCAAATTCACTCTGGTAAAGCCCCGCCAGGTTTTCAATTGGGCCGCTGATTAATAACAGGCTGATAAAGACCAGGATTAAGGCAATTAAGCCACCGATAAAGCCATACCAGAAACCGGTATACAGGAAGGGCCGGCGGATGAAACCGTTGGTGCCCCCAATGAGTTTCACGATAACAATCTCATCGCGGCGGTTCTGGATGGCCAGACGAATGGTATTGCCGACCACCAGCAGAACGCCGATCGACAGCATCAGGCCAAGTACCGTCACCCCCCGTCGTACTATGTCCATGATGGCGTACAGGCGTTGCACCCATTCACTGTCAAGCTGGACCAGTTCAACCTGTTTGTAGGTCTTCAATTGGCTGGCCAGTTGCTCAACCTGTTTGGCATCGTTGTGTTGAAGTTTGGGCGTGATCACCAATGTCGCCGGAATCGGGTTTTCATCGAGGGCCTGAATCGCAGCCTGGTAACCACTGCGTTGCCGGAACTCCTCTAACCCTTTTTGTTTGGAAATGTATTCTACTTCAGCGACTTTGGGTAATTTTCGGAGCTTATTGGCCAGTGACTGGGCCTGATCGGCCGAGATATTTTGTTTTAAAAACAATGAGACCTTGGCCGCGCCCTCCCAGCCACCACTGACTTGCTGGGCGTTATTCAGGAGGATGTGCATGCCGGTCGGTAGCGCCAAAGCGATGCCAATCACTGCCGCGGTCATAAACAGATTAAACGGTGCGCGCCACAATAAGCCAAGGCTGTAAAAAAAGACCTGGGCGTGGCGCATAAAATAAGTCTTGATGCTGGTCGACAGGCCGGGTCGGTCACGGCCTTCGATGTCTTCGAATAAAGGTTCGTTGCGGTCATTCATGCGTTTGCCGAATCTCCAACCAGTTGGCCGTCTTTTAACACCAGAATGCGTTGATTCAGTCGTTTGATCATATCCAGATCATGGCTGGCAACCATCACGGTTACGCCAACCTGACGAAACTGCTCAAAAATTTGCATGATCTCCCAGGATAAGTCGGGATCGAGATTGCCGGTGGGTTCGTCCGCGAGCAATAAAGGTGGCTTGTTGACCACGGCGCGAGCAATGCCGACACGCTGTTGCTCTCCACCGGACAGGGTAATCGGAAAACTCTTTTCTTTATTTAACAAGCCGACTTTGTCGAGTGCCGCGCGGGTACGGCGGGCGATCTCGCGAGGGGCCTGCCCCGAGATAATTAACGGCAAGGCCACATTGTCGTAAACCGTGCGGTCGAATAAAAGCTGATGATCCTGGAAGATAATGCCAATATTTCGTCGAAACATTGGGATTCGGCGTGCTTTGATCTTGGTGGTGTTCTCACCATTAATTAACACCTGGCCACGTGAGGTGCGTTCAATCAATGCGATGAGTTTTAACAGGGTACTTTTGCCGGCGCCGGAATGGCCAGTCAGGAAGGCCATCTCACCCTGTTGTAACTCAAAACTGACGTTGAGCAGGGCATCGTGTCCACTTTCATAGCGTTTACAGGCCTGGATAAACTGGATCATTTAGTACGCACACGTTGTGACGGTGTGACCCCCTTCTATTATATATTTGTTTTAATAGTCTAATTATTCAGGTCAAGCAACGCGTCGACAAAGGTCTCAGCATCAAATACCTGCAAGTCATCCACAGCTTCGCCAATACCGATAAAGCGAATCGGGATATTCAACTGTTTGGCGATGGCAAATACAATACCACCTTTTGCGGTACCATCAAGCTTAGTGAGGGTAATTCCGGTCACCGCCACCGCCTCACTAAATTGTGCAGCCTGCACCAGGGCATTTTGACCGGTGCTGGCGTCGAGCACCAGCATCACTTCATGCGGAGCGTTTGAATCATGTTTCTGCATGACGCGTTTGACCTTTTTTAATTCATCCATCAAGTGCGACTGGGTTTGCAGGCGGCCAGCGGTGTCGGCGATTAATACATCAATTTTGCGCGCGGTGGCGGCCTGCATCGCGTCGAAGATTACTGCGGCGCAATCACTGCCGGTTTGTTGTGCGATTACGGTCACATCGTTTCGTTTTCCCCAGGTTTGCAATTGTTCAATCGCCGCAGCGCGAAAGGTAT
Source organism: Gammaproteobacteria bacterium (assembly GCA_003233255.1). GTDB lineage: Bacteria > Pseudomonadota > Gammaproteobacteria > UBA6429 > Thiohalophilaceae > SZUA-24. The sequence goes on from QILH01000016.1 coordinate 2,857, forward strand.
CCCCTGCAGCCAGCAGAATTTTTTCCCCGCCATTTTGCAGGTGCCTGGCCAGCTTGCCGATGGTGGTGGTTTTTCCAGCGCCGTTCACTCCCACCACCAGGATGCTATAGGGACTGTCTTGATCCGGGATGGTCAATGGCTGGCTTATGGGAGTCAGTATATTCACTAATTGCACACGCAGTGCTTTTAACAGGGCCTCGCCATTGGCCAATTGCCTGCGGCTGGTCTGTTCGGTCAGGGCCTGGATGATGTCCTGGGTGGCCTCGACCCCCACGTCGGCCATTAATAAAGCCGTTTCGATCTCTTCAAATAACTCATCATCAATCTGGCGTTGGCCCAGTACCAGATCACCCAGTCCCGTCGCCAGTTGCCTGCGGGTATTGGCGAGGCCGGACTTGAGCCGATTGAACCAGGATTTTTCTTCGGGACTATTAACGTTCGGTTTTTTGAAACTAAATAAAGCCATGCTAGTCTAGATGCTAAGGTTACTTGCGTAGCGTTATTGCCAGCAAGTGCGCTATCCTACCATTTGCAGGACCTGCGCGTTAGTAAAAACGAATCGATTAACAAATGGACTCACTATGCGACGTTATCAATTAATATTATTTTCCGGTTTATTGACCGGTAGCCTGTTCGGAGTTTCCTTTCTTGCTCAGGCAAAATCAAATGTTCACGAATACGAACTTAGCAACGGCTTAAAACTTCTGGTTAAAGAAGATCATCGTGCCCCGGTGGTGGTATCCCAGGTCTGGTACAAGGTCGGCGGGAGTTCGGAATACAGTGGTATTACCGGGGTTTCCCATGTGCTTGAACATATGATGTTCAAGGGCACTGAAAAGATTAAACCCGGCGATTTTTCCAAAATCATCAAGGAAAATGGCGGACGTGATAATGCCTTTACCGGCAAAGATTATACCGCTTACTTTCAGTTATTAGAGAAAAGTCGTCTTGAAGTCAGTTTTAAAATGGAGGCGGATCGGATGCGTAATCTGATTTTGCCAGAAAAAGAATTTAGCAAAGAGATCGAAGTCGTCAAGGAAGAACGACGCATGCGTACCGACGACAAACCTCGCTCGTTAACCTATGAGCAGTTTAATTCTACGGCGTATGACAATAACCCATATAAAAATCCGATCATCGGCTGGATGAATGATCTGGATAACATGAATGTCGCTGATTTACGTCAATGGTATGAGATGTGGTACACCCCCAATAACGCCACGGTGGTGGTGGCCGGAGATGTGAACGCAGACGAGGTGTATGAATTAGCCAAAAAACATTTTGGGCCGATTGCGCGTCATGAAGTAGCGACCCTCAAACCGCGCCAGGAACGTAAACAACTGGGCCCACGGCGGGTGGTGGTCAGAACGCCGGCGCAGGTACCGTATTTGTTAATGGGTTATAAAGTACCTGTGCTGCGCACGGTCAAGGAAGACTGGGAGCCTTATGCATTGGAAGTGCTGGCCGGGGTGTTAAGTGGCAGTGGCAGCTCGCGTCTGCCCAAAATTCTGGTGCGCGAAAAACAAATCGTAGTGAATGCCGACGTGGGTTATAACATGCATGCTAAATACGATGAGATGTTTCTGTTTGATGCCACACCGGCGCAGGGTAAAAGCGTTAAACAGGCCGAGCAGGCGATTCTCGAACAGATCGAAGAATTAAAAAAGAATACGGTGAGTGATGCTGAACTCGATCGAATAAAGGCACAGGTTATTGCCAGTGACGTTTATGAAAAAGATTCGGTATTTTATCAGGCGATGATATTAGGCACTTTGGAGACGGTTGGGCTCAACTGGAAAATGGCGGATGACTACCTCGATAAAATAAAATTGGTTACCGCTGAGCAGGTGCAGCAGGTCGCTCAAAAATACTTAATTGACGATCAGTTAACCGTTGCAGTGCTCGAACCTCAAAGCATGGCGAGCAAGACGGCTCGTCAACCTAACCCCAATTCAACTCGGCATTAATCATTATGTTTAATCAAAAAAACTTTTTTATTTTATTTATTCTCGTTGTGATCGTGGGTGGCTTGTATGCCTTATCGAATCGCGATGATTCAAATTCCACTAGAAGCTCGGCAGGACTCAATATCGAAAGCTGGCAAAGTGACAAAGGCGCAAAAGTTTTATATGTCCATGCACCTGAATTACCCATGGTCGATGTGCGTATCGTGTTTGATGCCGGTAGTGCGCGAGATAATGACAAAGCCGGACTGGCGAGCATGGTGAATTTATTACTTGATAATGGCGCGGGCGAGTGGAATACGAATCAGATCGTGGAACGCTTCGACAGTGTCGGTGCTCAGTTTGGGACGAGTGCCCTGCGTGATATGGCCGTAGTGAGCTTGCGCAGTTTAACGGATAAGGCCTGGTTAGAGAAAGCCCTGACGACCACGGCAGCCATATTACAGAAGCCCAAATTTCCCGAAGCGGAATTCGAGCGTGAACGCAAACGCGTACTAGTTGCCCTGAAAAATCAAAAAGAATCTGCCGGTACGCTTGCCTCAATCGCTTTTTATAAAGCTCTTTATGGCGATCACCCTTATGCAAGCCCAACTTCGGGTGACGAAGATTCGGTTAACACTATTACCCGTGATGATATTGAAGCCTTTTATAAAAAATATTATGTCGCTAAAAATGCCACGGTTGTCATCGTTGGTGCCGTTGATAAATCCCAGGCAAAAGAGATCGTGGCGCAACTTGTTGATGGGCTAAATGTGGGCGAACCAGCGGCGGAGTTACCCGAAGTAAACGTGATTAGCGAAACCAGAAAAATCAAGCAGCTTCATCCATCAAAGCAGACCCACATCCTGGTTGGACAGGAAGGCATTATTCGTGGTGACGCGGATTATTTTGTCCTCTATGTCGGTAACCATATTCTGGGTGGCAGTGGTTTTGGTTCACGTATTGTCGAAGAGATACGTGAAAATCGCGGGCTGGCCTATAGTAGTTACAGCTATTTTTCACCGATGCGTAAAAAAGGTCCCTTTTTGATGGGACTGCAAACTAAAAACGAACAGGCCGATGAGGCCTTGACGGTTTTGTTCGAAACGGTGAACAAATTTATCGAAACAGGCCCAAGCGAAGAAGAGTTAATCTCAGCAAAGAAAAATATTACTGGGGGTTTTCCATTACGGATTGATTCCAATCGTGATATTACCGAATACGTGGCCATGATCGGATTTTATGATCTGCCGCTGGATTATCTAACGAATTTTAATGACAACATCGAGCAGGTCACCGTTGCGAAAATTAAAGATGCCTTTCAACGACGTATGCACCCTGACAAAATGCTCGTTGTGATGGTGGGCGGCGAGACTGAAGCTAAAGTCGAATCTTCATCCGAAAAAAAATAGCCTTCGGCCAGCGAAGATATTTGATCGAAGATAGACAATGGTGGGACGTAATAAACAAACGCTCCGGATTATCGGCGGTCAGTGGCGGGGACGAAAATTTCAGTTTCCTGCGCTGGAGCATTTACGGCCCACACCGGATCGTGTTCGTGAAACTCTTTTTAACTGGTTAATGCCAGATATACAGGGAGCCAACTGCCTGGATCTGTTTTGCGGCAGTGGTGCGCTGGGCCTGGAGGCCCTGTCGCGTGGTGCCGCTCAGGTAACCTTTGTTGATAACAACAAACAGACGATCGATGCGATAAAAGAAACCTGTCAAATAGTGGATTGCGATAGGGCCGACTTTTATCTGGGCGAGGCGCAGGTCTGTTTAACGACTGAACGTACGCCTATCGATATCGCCTTTATAGATCCGCCTTATGATTTACAGTTACAGGCCGAAATTGCCAACCTGCTTCAGGCATCAGGGTGCCTGGCTGAACGGGCCTGGATTTACATAGAACATGATGGCTGGCTTGATGATCAGCTGCTTCCTGCCAGTTGGGTCAAACATCGAGAAAAAGTAGCCGGACAGGTGCATTATTCTTTATATAAGAACCATTAAATCAGGTTCGATTCCGGCGGTATTCTATTGTCGATACACTTTTGCCTGCCTGGTTGTCGTTCTGCTCATAACTAATTTACTTGCTCCCGTGCATGGGCTTGAGTATCGTTAGCCCATGCCAAACATAACTGCTATCTACCCAGGAACCTTTGATCCTATTACCAACGGGCATACCGATCTGGTATATCGTGCCTGCCAGCTGTTTGACCGGCTGATCGTCGCGGTGGCTGAGAACGCAGATAAACCCCCCTTCTTTGCTCTGGAGGAACGTATTGATCTGGCCCGAGAATCCTTAGCAGCGATGGATTCTGGTAATAATGTCGAGGTATGTGGCTTCAACACCCTGCTGGTCGAATTTATGCGCGAGAAGAATGCCACGGTTATCATACGTGGCCTGCGAGCGGTCTCTGATTTTGAATACGAATTCCAGCTGGCCAGCATGAATCGCCATTTGCGTGACGATATTGAAACTGTTTTTCTGACTCCAGCGGAGCAATATTCCTATATTTCATCCACCCTGGTACGTGAAATTGCCAACCTGGATGGGGATATCAGCCCATTTGTTCCACCTAATGTAGTAGCTGCCATTAAAAGAATGCGCTAATATTCATTTACCAAGTAAATCTGTCGGATATTTGTAGGTCAGCGGTATGTCTTTGTTAATCCACGATGAATGCATCAATTGTGATGTGTGTGAACCCGAATGCCCCAATAATGCTATTTCGCAGGGCGATGAGATCTATGACATCGATCCGAACCTGTGTACGGAGTGTATCGGTCATTTCACTGAACCGCAGTGTATCGAGGTCTGCCCGGTCGACTGCATCATTAAAGATCCCGATAACGAAGAAAGTGACGGCATACTTAAATTAAAATACCAGAAACTGACCGGACGCATGGCCTCGTAAGGCTTTGTTTTCGTCGATCAGGCTTCTGTCGGTTTAAATTCAGTGACGATAAAACTCTTTGCTATTGTGCTAACTCGACGTGGTGATCTTGCTTTGAGACTTCGAGTTTAAGATCCTTCCGCCAAGCGTCAGGATGACAGTGCATGATATCATCAAGAATGAAGTGCAACGAAATGAAGGGGCTTGCTTTGAGACTTCAAGATTAAGATCCTTCCGTCAAGCGTCAGGATGACAGTGCATGTTGTCATCCTGAATGAACGCAGCGAAATTATTTAAGCTTTATCCAAATTATCCAAGTGAGCAACCGATGTTAAAAATTATATTTATATTTTTATTCTCCTTAGGCCTGTCGGCCTGTGATGATTATGATTCACCAAAACCTCAACATGCCGTCGCCAGTGCTCATCCGATCGCAACCCAGGCCGGTATCGATATATTAAATCAGGGCGGTAATGCCTTTGATGCCGCAGTGGCAGTGAGCGCGACCCTCGCCGTGGTTGAACCGTATAGCTCGGGTATGGGCGGGGGTGGATTCTGGTTATTGCATTTAGCAAACGATCAATCCGATGTGATGATCGATGGCCGCGAAGTGGCGCCACAAAAAGCCCATCGTGATATGTATCTGGATCAATCCGGCAATGTTATCCCTAAGTTATCGATTGACGGGCCGTTGTCTGCGGGTATTCCTGGACAACCGGCGGCGTTAGCGCACATCAGTAAGAAATATGGAAAATTATCTTTACAGGAAGTATTAGCGCCAGCGATAAAAGCGGCGCAACAGGGTTTTAAGGTCAGCAAATATTATCAGACGATGGCAGGTTTTCGTTTGCAGGCATTGCAGGCTTCACCAGCCGCTGCAGAAATATTTTTAGAGGACAATAAAGTACCGGCCATCGGTTACACCATCAAGCAGCCCGACTTAGCCAATACTCTGATCGCATTGGCAGAGCAGGGTGCGGCCGGTTTTTATAAAGGTAAGGTAGCGGGTGCATTAGTGACTGGTACACAAACCGCCGGGGGCATATGGAGCTTAAAAGATCTTGCCGATTATAAGATAGCGACCCGCAAACCAATTGTCGGTCAGTTTGGTGAATTTAAAGTGACCTCGGTCGCGCCACCTTCGTCCGGTGGCATTGCCTTAGTTACGATGTTGAATATTTTAGAAGACCGAAAATGGTCAACACTTGGTCTGGTAGATCGCAAGCATTTAATTATCGAATCTATGCGTCGTGCTTATCGCGATAGGGCAATGTATTTAGGTGACAGTGATTTTGTTTCCGTTCCGGTTGCGCGTTTAACCAGTAAGGCCTATGCGAAACAGCTCGCGGTTGATATTGATATGAGCAAGATGACACCCAGCAACCGGCTTCCGGGACTGGATGTAGAAGCCAAAGGCAATCACACCACACATTTTTCAATCATCGACCGACTGGGTAACCGTGTTGCCGCCACCTTAAGTGTTAATTATCCCTTTGGTTCATGTTTCGTGCCACCGGGTACCGGGGTGTTATTAAATGATGAGATGGATGATTTCTCGGCCAAGCCGGGAAAACCCAATGCCTATGGGTTAGTCGGTGCGAAAGCAAATGAAATCCAGCCAGGTAAGCGCATGTTATCGAGTATGAGTCCAACGTTCATCGAAAGCGATGACAAACTTGCCATATTAGGAACACCTGGAGGCAGCCGAATTATTACCATGGTGTTGCACAGCATTTTAAACGTTGTTGATGGCAAATCAGCCGTCGAGGTCGTGACCGCGCCGCGTTTCCATCACCAATATCTGCCTGATGAGGTTCAATATGAAGAGGGCAGTTTTAGCGCCGAAGAGGCCAATGTGCTGGTTTTACGCGGCCATCGATTAAGAAATCTTAAGTCAGGATATGGAAATATGCAGCTTGTTATCGTAGATAAAAAGACGAAACAGACGACCGCTGCAAGTGATCCACGTGGTGAAGGGTTGGCGATTGTCGAGTAGCGAAATATTATGCGAATGAACGTTGTTATTAATGGGATAGTATCGGTAGAATAAATTATACGCACAGTTCCCTATAATCCAGCAGACGAGTTTTCATGACTTGTCAGAGATATCATTATATCGGATTTATTTTAGTCAAATGTAAAGTTCTAAAATAAAAAAAATAAAAGGAGCCCACGGTTTATTTTTGGCAGCGGGTGCAATAATAAGTTGAACGTTGGGCGATCACCGCCTGAGTGATGGGCTTTTTACAGTTATTACAGGGCTCACCTTTTCGGTCATATACATTTAATGATTGTTTGAAATAACCCGGTTTACCATCGGCTTGAGTAAAATCACGCAGGCTGGTGCCCCCGGCGTTGATTGCTTCTTTTAATACGTCTTTGATGGTGGTGGTTAATAAACGGTATTTTTCCTTTGTCACTTTACCCGCAGCACGTTTTGGATGGACGCCTGCTCGATACAGGGCTTCACTGGCGTAGATATTACCAACTCCAACAACGATCTTGCTATCCATGATAAAAGATTTGATGGTGAGTTTGCGTTTTCGTGATCGGTCAAATAAGTAGGTCGTCGTAAATTCTTTGCTTAAGGGTTCAGGCCCCAGAGATTTGAGTAATTTATGTTTGGCCGGATCATCTTTAGTAAATAACACCGCACCAAAGCGTCGCGGGTCACGTAAGCGCAAACATTTACCGTTAGTAAAGACAAAATCGATATGATCATGTTTTTCTACCGGAGTGTTTGCATCAAGCACACGAAGACTGCCTGACATACCCAAATGTAAAATAACATGTCCCACATCACTGCTGAGGATAAGATATTTGGCGCGGCGAGTAATGGTGTGGATTATTTGTCTGGGTAATATTTTTTTAAGCTTAATGGGTATCGGCCAGCGTAGTTTAGTTTGGCGAATAATAACTTCTTTAATGGTTTGTTGTTCAACGTGTTTGCGAATGCCGCGGCGAGTGGTTTCTACTTCAGGGAGTTCTGGCATGACCGGTTATTTTTTCGTATTGCTTTGATCTTGCAGTGGGTTAGCCGCTTTCATTTCTTTATTATTTTTTTCTTTAGGCAGTGGTGCAGGAGTATGCATTGCGTCGGAGATATCTTTTTCAAATTGATCGGCGGCAATGGGGGGAGGAAGTTGCAACAGATCGCGGCGTTGTTCCTTGCTAAGTTTATACATGATGTTCAGGTCGCGGCGCGCGAGAAAATAGGTTTCTTTTATTTTCAGCAGCTCGAATTCTAATGGCGTGTCATTTTTTTCGAGTGTAATCTTAATTTTACCGATCTCAGTACCTGTCGTATATTTTAGGACGCTCTCGGCATGAGCGGTCGTCCATTTTTCGATTAGTGCATTGGCCTGATCGTTGGAATACTGTTCGGGCTGTGGTGTGGCGAGCCAGGTTCCATCATTTAGTTTCAGAGTTAGATTCTGAAATTGTATCTGGACAATATGTTGTCCTTTGGGCAGTAAGGCGTGGTCAAGGAAGGAGGTTGCAGAACCAAGGATGCGGTGATGAAAGTAGTCATTTACCACGTACATTTTACTGTTGTGACCCAGGTAGCGATATTTGTTTAATTCTTCGGTGGTGCCAAAATCAAAACGGTGTTGTTTATTGTAGATAATCGTGGCGTGCGGCTTGTCCAGGTTATATTTTTTTATATCGATTTTATTTTTGTCGTATACCGCATGGTAATTATAATCGAGTAGATCCAGCAGGCTTTCGACGTTTATCTGAGTTGCGGCTACAGTATACGGAGATAGCATATTCCATTTTCCATTTACTTTGGAGAACTCTATTGGCTCGGCTTCGATGCGTTCAAGGCGGATATGGTTAACGGTTGCTCTGTCCAGTTTCGAAATCTGGTATTTGTTTTCTGAATCTTTGCCGGGTTTATAGACGACAATAAATATCAGAAATACGGCTGCCAACAACAAGGCAATATTGAGTTTGCTTTTTGAAGTCATGATTATTTTTTACGGCGTTTTAGCCAGATGATGATGCCGCTACCGATTAGCAAGATGGGTAACAGGATCATAATGAGAATCGCAATGATGATTAGCTGGTAGGGCTCAGCCGATATTTTGCTATCCGGTGCAAGGGCCGCCGGGATATCAATAAAATTATCATCGTGGGCCAGCCAGTTGAAAATACTCTCGCCCAGGGCCATATTTCCCTGCGTACCCAGGTAAGTGTTGGAGATGAAATCACCGTCACCAATAATGACGATGCGTTGTTTCTTTTCAGTCGCAGGTGTGGCCTGGTCTTTCGTCTTTGATGGTTTATTGCCAATACTACGGGTTATCGCATACCCGAACACGATCGGGCCGGGCTTGTCCTGACTGGGGTCGTACTTGATCGTGCCTTCCATTTTTCCAGTTTCCAACCAGCTGCGTGGCATGCTTTGTAATATGGGGTCTATGCTCCAGCCTTCCTGTGCGGCTATTTCCAGACCAATAACTTTTGGAAACAGAGTTTGAATAGATTGCACATTCTCGGTTATCGCGTGCTCCTGATATTGACCCAGTACCAGAGTAGGATCATTGCCAAGCAACGACATATCCAAATCAACCACGGTTCCTTTGCGACGGGTTATTTTCAGAAAATCAGCAAGTGCTGCGAGTTGATCCGATTTTTCGGGTTCGATTAACCAGAGCAGGTTACCGCCATTGGCGACATAGTCCTTTACTACTTTAATTTCGCCGGGCAGGTAATCGACTCGCGGACTGGCGATTACCAGCACCGAAGTATTGGCTGGAACACTCAAAGTCTTGCTGAGATCCAGTGGCGCAATATTAAAACCTTTGTTCGAAAGATTTTCAGTTAAAATACTCAGGTCGTGATTAGCCTGCCCGATGGGATTGCGTTCGCCATGACCTGTGACAAAAAGAATATGCCTATCAGAATTACGTAATAAACGTTGTAGAGTATTGGTGACGCCTTTTTCAGTGAAATCCTGTAAATTTTCACTGCGCCCCTGATATTCAATAATCATTTCGCCGTTAAATCGAATTCCCAGTTCGCGGATCTTGTCTGGTGCCAGCCGGGGATCAATGAACTCAATCTCAATTTTGTCGGTTATTTTCTGATAGCGATTGATTAAATCACGAATCTCATTTCGAACGTCACTCAAGGCATCGCCAGTTGCATAAGATGTAATTTTAACCGGAGCCTCAATTTTTTCGACGACTTTCATGCTGGCTTCATTCAGGGTGTGACGGCCGGTTGCAGTCCAGTCAAAATCAATATTGTACTGGCGAGAGACCTGTATCAGTAGAACGGTAATAATCAGGATTAATACAACAAACCCAACGCTCTGAAAACGTAGTTGGTTGCGAGTTTTTTTATTGATTTCCATTAATGCTGTAACCGATCATTGTCGAGACGACGGATCGCCAATATTAAAAAGGCCAGGCTGAATAAAATATAATAGATAAAGTCGTTGCTGCTAAAGATGCCACGTTGAAATGCTTCGAGGTGCTGAAATAGTGATAGATCGGCAAGACTAAAGTCATCGGGCGAATCACCTTTGGCAATCGAGAAAATCCACAGTAATAGCAGACTGAAAAACGTTAGAATAGCCGCGATAATCGGGTTTTCGGTCAGGCTGGAGATAAAGAGTCCTATTGCTGCACAAGTGGCCATGAACAGGAAGATACCTAACATTGAACTGGCTAGCAGACCAAAGTCGAGTTTGCTGATAAAGAGCAGGCTCAATGGCATGATCGCATAGACCAGTAACATGGCCACAATAATAAATAACAACCCGACATACTTTCCAAGTACGATCTCGGTCATGGATATCGGTGCAGAGACGAGCAGGGTAAGTGTTTTGTTGCGCCGTTCATCACTAAACACCCGCATGGTAATTAACGGCATGGCAAAGATCATCATCACCGCCAATAATCCGTATTGCGGAATGACGACCATATCCGTTACGCCATAAGGAATTGTTAACAGATGCTGCTGGGGTTGAATAACCTCGATATAATTTTGCAGATTAAATGCGGTGGTAAACCCTAAAATAATTTGTATCACTCCGATCATGACCCAGGCGACTGGCGATAAAAAGGCTGAGCGGATTTCACGTGCGGCGAGTATAAAAATCATGAAATCGCCTCCGTTGAGTGATCGTTAGCATCATGGCTGTTGGGCTGAACCTCTTCGGATGTGGTGATGTCAACAAAAATTTGTTCCAGAGTTTTTTGTTCGGGGGTTAGTTCGGTTAAGCCCCAGCCATTGGTTATTATTTTTTCAGCAATGTCCTGTACCTGCTCGCAGCCTTCATCGAAAACCAGACGCCAGCGTTTTGAAGTGATACGTTCAACCGAATCAACATTGGCCAGGGCGCGGATCTTGTCTTCACTGACTTCTTTCCCCAGGCCGATTACCAAACAACTACCGGTAAACTGGTGTTCAAGTGCTTCCATCGTATCCTGAAAGACCAGCTCGCCGCTGCGAATGATCTGCACACGATCACAGGTCATTTGCACTTCCGGTAATATATGCGTCGATAATATTACCCCATGTTCCTGACCCAGTTCCCGAATCAGGCTGCGGATTTCACGGATTTGAATTGGATCCAGACCTACAGTGGGTTCGTCGAGGACGATAATGGCGGGTGAGTGAATTATTGCCTGGGCGATACCGACGCGTTGCTGATACCCTTTGGAAAGATTACCAATCAGACGTTGACCGACTTCGGTGAGCCCGCAGCGCTGTTTACTTGAGTCAATCGCTGTGGTGAGCCTGTTTTTTTCAACGCCGTGGATGCGTGCGCAAAACTTCAGGTATTCATCGACGGTGAGTTCTTTATAAATGGGAGGCTGTTCAGGTAAATAGCCAATATTGGTTTTCGCCTGCCTGGGTTTATCGAGCAGGTCAATGCCACAAATATGAATCGAACCCGTGGTGGGGGCAAGATTTCCAGTTAACATTTGCATGCTGGTAGATTTGCCTGCACCATTAGGTCCCAGAAAGCCAACAACTTCACCACGTTTCAGTTCAAACTGAATATTATTGACCGCGACGTTGGGGCCATAGTGGCGACTGAGGTGTTGAACTTGAATTAGGGTATCTTGAGTCATCCGATAACTAGTGTATGTTTTATATTTATATGCAAAATTTTAAAAATCTATCCAGTAGCGAAAATTATATGCATTCAAGCGTTCGAAGCAAGCTCTATTTTTCTTTTTCATGCGTGAATATTGATTATGCATGGGACGAATAGTTCAACTTACTATTTAGGTATCGATACAGGCGGAACGTTTACCGATTTTGTTTTAGTGCGTGGCGATAAACTGAAGGTTTACAAGTGTTTGTCGACCCCACATGCACCTGAGCAGGCAATCCTGCAGGGCATAAATGCTTTAGGCCTTAACTCAATACCAGCAGACGAACACTATTATATAGTACATGGCTCTACCGTCGCCACCAACGCTATTTTGGAAGGCAAGGGCGTGCCGGTGGTGTTTATCACCAATCAGGGGTTTGCCGATATACTGAGCATTGGTCGTCAAACACGCAATGAGCTCTATCATTTACAGCCCGAACCCGTTCCGGCCCCGGTGCCAAAGTCGTATTGCCTTGAAACCGGCGGGCGGACTGGCGCCGATGGCTCGGTTGTGGTGCCGCTTAATAAATCCGATATTCAATTATTACTGGAACAAATCAATCAGTTGCAACAAGTCGGTGATAATTCGAAGAAGTCGGCAAAAGCAGTGGCCATCAATCTATTATTTTCTTTTGTCGACAACCAATTTGAAATAGAACTGGAAGAACAAATCCGAAAACGTTTCCCGGATCTGTTTATCTCGCGGTCGTCGGATGTCTTACCCGAATACAAAGAATACGAGCGCGGTATGACTACCTGGCTAAATTCTTATGTAGGTCCCCTGGTCGAGCAGTATATTCAAAAATTATGTTCCGGGTTGGCCAATGCTTCGGTTTCTGTGATGCAAAGTTCAGGAGGTACCATTGCCGCCGAACAGGCCGGTAAACATGCGGTGCATATGGTGTTATCCGGCCCAGCCGGTGGTTTGGCGGCGGCAAAATACATCGGGCAGCTTTGTGGACAGACGCGTTTACTGACGTTCGATATGGGGGGCACTTCAACCGATGTGGCGATGATCGATGGTGAACTGGCATTAACTAACGAAGGTATAATTGGTTCGCATCCTGTCGCCATTCCGATGATGGATATGCATACCATTGGGGCTGGGGGCGGTTCGATTGCCTCGATTGATGCCGGTGGTTTATTGAAAGTTGGCCCGGAATCGGCGGGCGCTGATCCTGGTCCAGCCTGTTATGGTCGGGGTGGATGGCAGGCAACGGTCACGGATGCAAATCTGCTGCTTGGGCGTTTGCGCGAAGACGCTTTTTTAGGTGGCGGCATGGCACTGGATCGGCAGGCGGCAACCGATGCCCTGATGAAAATAGCTGAACCGTTAAAGCTGTCATTGGAAGATGCAGCGTTGGGTATCGTACAGTTAGCGAATGAACACATGGCGCAGGCCTTGCGGGTGATATCGATTCAACGTGGTATCGATCCACGCCAGCTGAGTCTGGTTTCATTTGGCGGTGCAGGTGGTCTGCATGTTTGTGCGCTGGCCGAAACACTTGAAATGCGTCATGCCATTGTGCCCATTCATGGCGGTGTACTATCCGCGCTGGGGATGCTGGTTGCACCAAAATCGAGGCGTCTATCGCAAACAATTAGTCAGGCTCTGCTTGATTGTGATGAAAAGGAATTACGCAGACATTTTATTCAATTACAGGCGGCAGGTTGCTCCGCTTTACTTGCCGAAGGGGTTCCTGCTACGGAGGTTGAAACTGAATACAGTGTTGATTTGCGTTATAAGGGGCAGGCCTACTACATAAATGTAGCGTGGAATTTTTCTACTGAAGCCACCGCAGTAGCTGGGCGTGCAAGTGCAGAGTGCGCATCGAGCTTTCATGAGCTACACCAACAGCGATATGGCCATGCGCTGGAGGTTGCTCTCGAGTTAGTTAATATTCGTGTCGCGGTCAGTTGTGCCAGTGCTCAATTAAGCTTATCGTCTGTTTCTAATAGCTTGCCACGATCTCCAAAAACAGCGTGTTTAGTGGGCATAGAAGAAAACGTTGACGTTATTGAACGCGAGAGTCTTGTCGTTGGTGAAGACATACCGGGTCCGGTATTAATCACCGAAATGGTGGCTACTACGTATGTTGCGGCCGGTTGGCGAATGAAAATTGATGCAGTAGGAAATATTATTTTAAGCCGAACGAAATAATATGCAAAATGGCTGGTTTGATTTTAAGCCGCACGTAATGCATCAAGCGTTTCAATAAAATTCTTACACCAGGTTAAAGCCTGTAGAAAGATCTCACTAATTTTATCGGCCTCGACGAGGCTTGCATCCAGTTCATCCCATTCACCACGTTCGTAACTAATACTGGCCTGCAGTGCTTGCCCCATTGTTCCCTGATAATTTAGTAATGCGTTGCTGATATCGTTCGTGAGCGACAGTTGTTCAAGTACTTCTGTCATTGGTTGATCCATTATGGCATCCATAACCGAAAATAAACCGACCATAAAGAAGGTAGCCGATTTATTAGTTTGTCCGACTTCACTGGCAATGAGTTCACACATATGTGCTCGTATTAATGCTGTCACAAATAATTCAAAGGGTTTGTCTTCAATACTCGATATGACGATCAAATAGGTAATGGAGCGTACCGTTTCAATGCCCAATAACATGATCGCATGTTTGATGGAGCTAACTTCGTTGTCCATAGAGTAATGCGAAGAGTTGATATAGCGCAACAAACGAAATGATAGCGTGACATCCTGCATGATCAAGCTTTCGATTTGCTCTATATCCGCATCCGGGTTACTAATTTTTGACAGCAGATTTAATAACGCCAGTCGATTAGCCGGGGTTTGTTTGCCCGACATAACATCGGGTTTGCAGAAAAAATACCCCTGGAAATATTCAAAACCGTAATCCAGACATTTTTGATATTCTTCCTGAGTCTCAACTTTCTCGGCCAGTAATTTTACCGGGTATTTTGATAAATCTTCAACGTGCTGCCTGAGTTGTTCGTCATCTAAGGCCATAAGATCTATTTTAATGATATCGGCAATCTCAACCAGAGGGGCGAGGTGTGGATGAAATATAAAATCGTCCAGTGCGATGGTGTAATTATCTTTTTTAAGACGTTGAATCCCGCTCAGAATGCTGTCGTCTAACTCGATATCTTCAAGTATCTCCAGCACCAGTCGATCCTGTTCTGCCGGTAACGGCAGGCTGCCTGTGATGAAATTTCGGGTCAGGTTTACGAATCCGAGTTTGTCGCCGATGATGTTACTGAGTCCGAACTCGGTCAACGCATTGATTATTAATAGTGAGGTAGCTTGATCCTGGTTTTCAATGTCAGCGAAATTTTTTTCACTGTTTCGAAACAATAACTCATAAGCAAAGACATTTTGCTCTCGATCATAGATAGGTTGTCGGCCAATAAATACGCCTTGCATTAACTGGGTGCCTCTTACGGGTTAAGGGCTATTTGTACGGGATAAAGAGGTTATCGGAGCTATGGATTGATTGTTTAGTAAAATTAAGCATTAAGAGCTGAATTTAAAGCAAATAGCTTGGCCACCGGTACCGTATTCATCAATACCGCTAAGCACACAACCAATAATTCAGGCTTATCTCAAGCCATGCGGGAATATTCAAACTTCATGGTCAACGCGCTACCAATAATGAACGAGACAAAGGCGATTAACGAGCCGAGCGCCAGTGTGGAAAATCCCGTAATGCCCTGACCAAAAGTACAGCCCATGGCCAGCACGCCCCCAACGCCCATTAAAAAACCGCCAACGAGGTACCGTAAAAAATCTTTCGTAGATGCAAACCATTCAAGCCGCAGGTTACCGGTAAACAAGCCATACAGGAAAGAGCCAACAATCACCCCGACCAGGATGGCTACGCCAAAGGTGATCAAGCTTACCTCCAGAGGGTTAGCCAAATAATAGAGTGTTTCCCCCATGGGGTTAACAAAGGTAAATGACATGGCACCGACACCCGGTGGCGGGGAATCCATAAAGTTGGCCGCATCGACGGCGGACTGTCCTAACCAGCCGGCGGTGACATACCAGCCTGCTACGACGATCAGGCCAACGACGACGCCCCCGAGCAGGTTATCAAAGCGACTGCGAAAATCACGCGAGCGAAAGATGAAAAACAGCAAGGTCAGGATAATTAAGCTGGCCACCATAGGGTGAAACCAGCGGCTATTTTCAACGCCAAACACACTGCCGATCATGGTGGAGATTTGCTGGTTTTCGATTCCATAATTTTGCAGATTGATGGTCAATGGATCCATCCAGATATGGAACGCATAGTGATAAAAGTCGGTCTTGGTCATCAAAAAGGCCATGATCCCGCCCACCAGTAACACAAATAATGATTTCATGTTGCCGCCACCAATGCGAATCAGGGTTTTGTTGACACAACCTCCGGCCAGGGTCATGCCCACGCCAAACATTAACCCACCGAGCAAATAACGTAACCAGGCAAAACCCGGGGTACGATACGGAGGCATGGTCATGGACAGATTGATGATGCGAAATTGTTCCAGTAACAAAACCCCAAACATGGCGACGGCAATGGCGAGCAACCAGGCGTACATTCGCCCTTTATCGCCCATATTAACCCAGTCAGAGATTGCGCACATGGTGCAGAAATTGGTCTTGTGTACGATGATGCCGAGGATAATCGCTAAACTAAATCCCGACAGGATGACATACCAAATGGGTGCGCTTTCCATAATCTTTCCTTATATGTTATAAATTAATCCGCTGCGAATGTGTACGTTTAAGCTACGCGCACTTGTTCAGGTCTTTGACTCCCGTTTGTGGCGGTCAGTATTTTCCAGTGGTAGTTGGCGTGTATTCCAACGCCGTAAGCCGGCATCGTGTACGCGCAGATTATGAAAGCCAGCGGCGTAAAACATCGCATAATTAAAGGCCGAACCGGTACCGCCGAGACAGGTCAACAGGATCGGTTGATCCGGTTTTATTTTCAGTTGTTTCAGCAGGTTTGGTATTTTCGGTGCCTTTGCATAGTGACGCCCATCTTTTGTTTTACGCATGTAATCCTGCCAGGGCTGATTGACACTGCCCGGGATGCGACCAAATCGCGGATTGGCCTCAAACTTGGTTAGCCCTTTAAAGTGCGATGCGGGTCGACCATCCACTAACAAATAATGTTTTCGTATCGCATTCAACTCATCGGTTCGCATTTCCAGTGCTAACAGCGGCCGGGCAATAAAATTGCCAGGCTGGATTTCTTTCGCGTCCATTTCTATCGGGCCATTAGCCTGTAACCAACCATACCAGCCCTCGTCGAGTACGCCAACATTGGTATGCCCCAGTAAATGAAACAACCAGTAGAGATAAAAAGTACCAAGAATTTCGTCACTATTATTACCCTTGTAATAAATTACCACACCATTTTTATTATTAATGCCAAGTTGGCGAATTTTTTCGGCCAGTTTCGCAACCGGGTAACGTAATAGCGTGCCGTCACTGTCTGCATAGCGCCAGTCACTTTTACTGGTTACTACGCTGCCGGGGATGTGTCCATCAAACGTAAAGCCCACCTCATCGGAAACTTCAATAATTGTAAGATCAGGTTGGGTTAAATTATTTATAAGCCATTTAGAGTTGACACTTGGAGGAACCTGAACTGCGAAAACGGTAGCCGAAACCAGTAGCAGGGAAAAAATGAAATGATATTTTATAATACCCATATGTATCTCCTAGAAAACCAGGTGAGCATAACCCTGTTGTTGCAGGTCAATAACCCTTGTGTAGCCATCATGCACTCGTTTGACGCCCGGCAGGATATCTTCCGGCTTCCATCCCTTGCTCTTCATCGTGAGATTACAAATTTCCACGCTGACACCCAGGTCGATGAGTTCCTCTACCACCTTTTCATTTGGATTGAAGGCAAAAATATCGCTGACCTGCATCTGGTAGGCGCCGGGTTTAAGTAACCAGTAGGCTGCTGCACCGCGTACTACGATGCTGATATTCAAATCCTTCGGCGTTACCCCCATATCCCTATAGGCTTCAATCAGCCCCCGTGCATAATAAAAAGCCTTGCCGATCCCTGCGGCCTGATCATTACGACTCACATCATAGACGATGCGGATATTCTTACGTTTATTTATTTTGATGACATCAGAGCTTGCTTTGACAACCGCTTGCTGTGCAGCGTACACGGTCGTGGCGGAAAATAACGTGACCGCAATGGCCAGACACGCGGCAATTATAATTGAAGCGCTGTACTTGTTAATCGCAACTCTTGTTTTTACCGTATCCATCAATCCTGCCCCTTCTCTTATTATGAGCGGCGACAGGATAATTCATTAATATCATTTTAACGCCGATCAGATTTTTACAAGCCGGGAAAAGTAACTCAATGAGATGATGGGTGGTTATTTTCTAACGGCAAGTTTCAATTAACTTAAGTATGGCACCTATGTGTTACACAGGGGTCAAGGGGTGAACGGTAAAATATCAGGGAAAATTGGGTAAACGGTTCGAAAAGAATAGTGATTAGCCATTTGCAGGGTAAAGAAAAGGCCGATTAGAGCAGGCCAAGATAACGTACCCCAATAATTATCAATACCAGGCATAAACTGCCACGCAACCAGGTTTCGGGTAAAAATTTACTGAGGTAGGGTCCAAAAAATGACCCGATACCGGTGCCGAGTAATAACAGGCCCAGCAAAGGGAAATCGAGTTCCACGCCCATCCGCACATAATTTGTAATTGAAGTGATTGAATGAATGGCAATCGCCAGTGCAGAAGTGGCGGCAATAATGAACATAGGTAAACGCATGATAATGCTCATAAACGGTACCAGTAGAAATCCGCCGCCAACTCCGAGTGCCGATGAGAATACCGCAATACCCATACCGGTAAAAAAAGGTAACCAGGGGCTGAAAACAAAACGCTCTTCACCAAACGTAAAATGTATTTTTCGAATTGAAATTTTTGTATGGCGAACACCAATGGTGCAGGGATCGCCATCATGCTCGATGAGGTGTTCAAAATTAGTGGCGGCTCGATCGGATTGAGCGGTATCTTTTTGTTTTCGAGGAAATAATTGCCAGGCGATCTGTGCAGCAATCAATAGCACCAGAATGGCAAATATCGGTTTGAAGGTGGTCATATCGGAAAGGTAGCTAAGCGAAAGCGTACTGCCAATGATGGCACCGATGATTCCGCCGACGGCTAAAATCAGCGCAAGACTGAATACCAGGCGGCATTGTTTGTAATAGAGTGGTACCGCGATGATGGGCGTGACCAATGTTAGCATCTGCGCCATTGGTTTTACCAAATTCGGGTTCTGAACACTTAATACAGAAATTAATCCTACCGAGGCAAGTATGCCGCCTGCCGCGCCCACGGTTGAAAAAACAAATCCAACCAGTACGCCCCACAAAATTGGGATCCAGGGTGAAATAAAGATATCGGCAGTTTCGAAGTTCATGATTATAAGTGTGTGTTGTCAGCCAGCTAAGAGGCATCATAATACACTAATATTCTAGTTAACCTGAACTCGATTTAAGAAAACAATCAGGGAGGTTCATTCATCCAATATTTATACCGTTATCCTGTGTGCAATGTTTAATGCGGTCATCCTGAGCGGAGAAGAGCGTAGGGAATACTGCATGAAACGCGAGAGTGGTTCAAGGCACGTGGAGTAAAGCGAAGGATCTTTCCTGGGTGTGGTAGGCTTCTGCATCGCACAAGATCCGTTACTGAGACGCGCTGCGGATAAATAACTAAATCAAAACCAGAAACGTATTCCTGCGACGAATTGAGTTTCGCTTGGGTCATTACCTGCGGCTTGTGCGAAATCTTTTGTTTCACCATACTTGCTGGTCCATTCAATACCCAGGTAGGGAGCAAATTCGCGCCAAAATTCATAGCGAAGACGCAAACCTAAGCTGACATCAGATAAGCCACTACCCCGTCCAAGCTCTGGATCACGTTTACCATATGCACTGGCTTCGAAACGCGGTTGCAGGATCAGCTTTTGGGTTATTAACAGTTCGTATTCACTCTCTACGGTTATTGCGCTGCGGCCTTCGTCGCCGAGGTAGGCGGTGGCGTCGAACTCAAACCAGTACGGTGCCAGGCCCTGTATGCCAACGGCTAACCAGGTGCGATCCGGTTCTTCTCTTGCGCTGTCATACCGCACACCAACCTGGGTGTCCCAAAAGGTCGCGACGGCATGTCCCCACAACAATTCGGTACTGGCTTCCTGCAAATTACCATTATCAATATCACCTTCGGCCTTTAATACCAGGCGATCATAATCGCGGCCAAACCAGCCCTGTAGATCATAACGGGCTGACGTATTGTCACGGGTATTTACGCTCTCAAACCGATTGACCAACAGTGAGGCAAAGTTGAGTTCATCGGCAAACACGGGTCGTGGTATCGCGCCAAAATCATAACCACCGGAATAGGCGTGCGGATCACGTGCATCCGCTGGGGCCGATCCACCCTGCATGGACACCGGCGGCATTTTGTTTTCTGGCTGGCTATTTTTCATGTCAGTGTCTTTAGCCGCGGCTTGTTTATTCGTACCGTGCTGCATCTGGCTGTGATCCATGCCGGGCATGCTGTCCATTGTGGTTTTTTCCTGTGCCCAGACGGATGGCGTATTAAAGAGCATCACGGCAATGATTAGATTTTTCACTCGTAAATTGTTCATACCCGTTATCTCCGCTATTTGATTACGCCACATTCACGCCACCACGACTTCGCGAAACATACCTGCGTCCATGTGATACAGCAGGTGGCAGTGCCAGGCCCAGCGCCCTAGTGCATCAGCGGTAACCAGAAAGCTGACACGCTGCGCGGGTTGAACGCTGATGGTGTGCCGGCGGGCAATGAATTCACCTTGTGCATCTTGCATTTCACTCCACATGCCATGCAAGTGCATGGGATGGGTCATCATGGTGTCGTTATGCAGGATCACACGCAGCCGTTCGTTGTGACGGAAATGGATCG
>QILH01000251.1 GCA_003233255.1 Gammaproteobacteria bacterium
AAAAGACGGCGAAGAAAAAGACCAAAAAGAAAGTAACGAAGAAGAAGGCCAAGAAAAAAGGACGCCGTCGCCGTTAAGGGTGCCGCGTAAGTGCAGCATAAGAAACGGGTTAGTTGAACTAACCCGTTTTTTTATAAATGTTAATATATTTAATAATGGTTGTTAATTACTGTCCTTCAGTTAATTCTTTCAACTTATCCGTTTGACCAAAAATAGCCGCAAACTGTTCAAGAGTTTTTCCTGACGAATGTGCTTTTTTACAGTCTACTTTATACAATAACCTGGCAATATCCCATTCCGATTTTACTATGGCGGCCATCATGGCGGTATGTCCACGTTTGTCTTTTAAGCAGGCATTGGCGCCATTGTGTAATAAAATTGTTACCGCTTTTTTATGACCATAGTAAGTCGCCATCATTAACGCGGTATAACTTTGATTATTTCGTTGATCGACAGGGAATCCGTGAATGAGAAACTCGGTCAGCACCTCAGCTTGACCTGTTTTGGCGGCACTGAAGAAATAGTTAATTAATTTATCGTTAGCGGAAACCGGAAAAGAGAACACTAAAAATATTAAACTTACATACCATTGTCTCATGATCTTACACCTACTTATAGATAATCAGTTTTGAACAAAATAATATAAGGCTGCGTCCCTGCCGCCCATATTATTACATGTGTCACTTTGATAAGCTTTTAACCTTAGCCAGGTTTCCATTCACTGCTTTGGTTAGCTTGCTGCCCAGATCCATATCTGCCTGATAAAAGAAGCTCAGGATTATATGCTTTATTTCATTGTCTTTAACCTGTCCCAGATCACTCGCTAGATTGCTAATCAGGTTAGATTTTTCATCGTTACTGAAGTTGCGATAAAGCACACCCGCCTGAGAAAAATTATTCTCCTTCGCAATTTTTTTCTGCTGGCTTACCCCCGTTTGCGCTTGACTGGAGTAACGTGCCTGCTGGTTTTCAGTACGATTATCTTTGCGGCTAGGCTGATAATTTACGTCTGAGTTTTGAGCACTCTGGTTGCCTGCACCATCCTGATTCCAGTTATTAACAGCAACCTTTGCTCGGTTAATTGGTAACTGCATGTGGTTTGCACCCAGACGATACATTTGTGTATCGGCATAAGAGAATACCCGACCTTGTAGCAGTCTATCTTCTGATGGCTCGATACCTGGCACGATATTCGATGGTGCAAATGCCGCTTGCTCCGTTTCCTGGAAAAAGTTGGTTGGCATACGGTTTAGTGTCATGGTTCCAATTTTAACTTCCTTTGTATCTAACCACATTTTGGTTGCATCAAGTGGATTATAATCAAGGTTGGCAAATTCAGATTCTTTTTTAACTTTGATGTACAAGTCCCACCTTGGATAATTTCCTGCTGCAATGTTTTCATACATATCATTAGTTGCATGGCTAAAATCTTTTGCCTGAATCTCGGCAGCTTGTTTAACAGTAAGATTTTTTATGCCTTGTTGTGTTTTCCAGTGGAATTTAACATAGCTGACATCACCTTTGGCATTGATAAGTTTGTAAGCATGTACGCCCCAACCGTCTGTCTGGCGTAAATTAGCTGGTATGCCGTAATCAGAATATAGCCAGGTCAGCATATGAGTTGACTCGGGCACATGGCTAAAAAAATCAAAGAAACGGTTAGGATCCTGCTTATTTGTTACTGGTGACGGTTTAAGCGAATGCACCATGTCCGGGAATTTAATTGCGTCGCGAATAAAGAAAACCGGCAGGTTGTTACCCACTAAATCCCAATTACCTTCATTGGTATAAAATTTGGTGGCAAAACCTCGCGGGTCACGCAATGTTTCCGGTGAACCTTTTGAGTGAATAACGGTTGAGAATCGTACAAAAACAGGTGTTGTTGTACCTTTCTCAAACACCTTAGCTTTGCTCAAGTGGCGAATGTCTTTGCTCGCTACGAACTTGCCATGGACTCCGGTGCCGCGGGCGTGAACAACCCGTTCGGGTATACGTTCACGGGCAAAACGTTGTAACTTTTGCACCAGTTGAACATCCTGTAGCAGTACGCTGCCATGTTCTCCAGCCGTATAGGAATTTTGATTGTCACCCACTGCGGCGCCATTATCCCGTGTTAGTGGCTTTATTTCAGCGTTTGCGGTCCCTATAAAGGTGATAGCAAGGCAGGCTATGCCTAATTTTTTCATGCGTATGTTCATAAGTTTTTCCTCATGTTTTGGTGTGAGGCCTTCGCGGTGCTACGTTGAACGTGAAATACACGGTTGATAGCTATTGCTAATGCCTATGACTAATAATACTATTCATAGGCAGCAGCAATAACAAATTGGTTGTTCCACTGGTGACAATAGGTTTTATCTATACGAAGGAAATCACATGAACATTCGTGACCTTAAATATTTATTAGCTATCAAAGAAACGGGCAGTTTCTCCAGGGCCGCTAAACAATGTTATGTCAGTCAACCCACACTTAGTGGGCAGGTGAAAAAACTGGAAGAAAGCCTGGGAGTACGCATTTTTGAACGAAGCAGCAAGCAGATCATTATCACCGCTGTCGGCGAACAAATTATAGCGTCGGCGATGAAGGTCATAGCGGAAGTAGAGCGTATCGACGCGCTTGCCGATGCCGCTATTGATCCGTTGTCAGGGCGATTCAGACTCGGGGCCTTTCCAACCCTGGCAACCTACCTGTTCCCTGGTATTGTTATGCCAATAAATACCTGCATGCCTGATCTTAAACTTATTTTAGTCGAAGAAAAAACACAGAGCCTGATAGATAAACTTAAATCCGGGCAAATCGACGCCGCTTTACTTGCACTCCCAGTCGTTGATGAGCAATTTAAGATTAAGGTTTTATTCGATGACTACTTTCGTCTCGCTGTAAAGACCGACCACAAACTGGCGAACAAATCAGAAATCGGGCAAACTTCGTTATTAAGTAAAGATTTGTTATTACTGGAAGAAGGTCATTGTTTGCGAGATCAGGCGCTGGAAATTTGTAGTTTAATGGGAGCGAATGAGGAGCAGGATTTTCGTGCAACTAGCCTTGAAACCTTGCGACTGATGGTAAAAGCGGGTACGGGTATCACTTTAATGCCAGAGATTGCGATGGGTTTGAACAAGGATAGGGATGAAGACGGTATTCGTTACATTCCCTTCAAAGAGCCCCGTCCAAAACGAACCATAGGGCTGGTTTGGAGGAAAACCTTAATTAAAACAGCAGTGATTGATGAACTTATAAAAATACTTACTCATAAGTAAGCCGTAATTGTGTAGATTATAAAGCCGTAGAGATTGTTTATTACGTTCTCATTTTATGAGAACTATTTTCGCATTCTTGAGGCCAGGTATACAAGCCACTGAATCAAACGAACGACATAACTGGCTCGCCATTCTGAAAAGCGTTGTGGCCAGGGACGTTTTTTCCAGATCAAATATGTGATTAGTTCACTTTGTCTGAAGTCATTTTCGAACAATCGTTGAGTTTGCTGAAGCAAATTTTTATCTTTGACGGTTTGATTGGCATCTAGATTCCAGAATTGATTCCAACGATCGAGGTTACTCGAACCAATCGAGATCCAGTCATCGGCCAGGATAATCTTGGCATGCAGGAAACGGGGTTGGTATTCAAAAATTTTTACACCGTTATGCAATAAGCGTCGATAATATCGGCGTGCAGCATGCGAGATCCAGGGGTGATCACTGATGGGGCCGGGCACCAACAGCCGTACATCTACATTTCGTTTAGCCGCATTACTCAGCGCATGTCTGAGTTTTCGGGTTGTTAAAAAATAGGGCGTTGCTATCCATACGTATCGAGTACTTTTTTTTATATTTCCCAATGCAGATTTAATTATATTATTTTTACCCGGTCCTGTTGCTAGCACAACTCGCCCCGGTTGATTTAGCTCCGGGCGCGGATTTTTATATTCGGGTTGGGGCAACGGTATCGAACTGCTTTTTTGCCACACGAGAGAAAATGATTGATACCAGTCATAAACGACCTGCCCTTTAATCTCAAGCATGATGTCATGCCAGTTCATTGGAGCGCTATGGTTAAGATCATTCGTAGCAGGTTGGTAGTCATCTGATAGGCCAGCCCCACCAACAAATGCTATATCGTTGTCAACCAGTAGTAGTTTTCGATGATTACGTCGAATACTGCGGTATAATTTTTTCCACTGGAAAGGATTGTAGGAAACAAACGATATATTTTTCTGATGCAAGCGATTTTTGTCTGCTTGAGTTACTGTTTTCGCCCCATAGTCATCAAATAGTATAAATACTTTGATACCGCGCCGGGCTGTATCGGTTAAGGCCTGAATGAATTGTGCGAGAACGTTGCCAGAACTTACCAGATATTGTTCGAGAAAAATAAAATGCTGAGCTTGTTCGATCGCAGCAAGCATATGCGGGTAAAACGTTTTACTGTCGACTAATAATTGAAATGAGTTTTGATCACGCCAGGGAAATGTGTAACCCGTTTTCATTGTTGGTTATTAGTTAATTCCAGTTTGTTATTAGAGTAGCTCAAGTTTAGTTTGTTTTTGAGAAATTGTTGCAGGGTTTCGCCAACCAGATTTAAGCGCCAGCCCGTTAAAATATCCAGATTGGGTTCTTCGAGAATTAATTTTTCGAGTTCATTGCGGTTAACAATGGCACCAACACTGATATTGTGTTCATTGGCCTTGAGCTTACTGATGGCGAGCAGTGCGTCAATTGTTGCTTCCTGATTTTTATCCAGTTTGCGTTTCTTATGTGGAGTTGGCCATTGTTCTTCTGGTGTAGCCAGCGCTTTATTTACGCACTCGATAATTGCGTTGGCACTTTTATCAACGGTCGCTTTATTTATGCCGCGTATATTTTCGACTTTCGGTTTCGATGTTGGCATCGTCATCGCTATCGATAATGCAATATTATCAGACAAAATCCATTTTCGAGGCTTGTCTTTTTTTATCGCGATCTCTTCGCGCCAGCTACAGAGTTGTTGCAACACTGCAAGTTGTTTGCGGCGTAGTTTTTGATTACCGGATACTTTTTGCCAAAGTTGATCTTTATCCACTTGATATAATTCGGGATCGAGCAGTTGCGCAAAATCATTTTCCAGCCAGTCCTGCCTGCCGTATTGATGCAAATTCTCCAGTATCAACGGATACATCTGAATTAGGTAACGCACATCGTTGGCAGCGTATTCGAGTTGTTCCGTCGATAAAGGACGTTGTTCCCAGTCTGTGCGTGCGTGCTGCTTGGCCAGATTGATGTCCAGATAATGTTTGACCAGATTGCCGTAACCGATCTGTTCTCCTAAACCGAGTAGGGTGGCGGCTATCTGAGTATCAAACATAGGGACGGGCATAATCTCCAAATCACAATACAGGATCTCCAGATCCTGGCGTGCCGCATGAAAAATCTTGGTTTGTGCTGAATTAGCAAACAGGCCTTTAAGTGCGGATAAATCTTTGACCTTGAGTGGGTCGATACAGGCAATATCAGTAGGGCTTGCTATCTGGATTAGGCACAGTTTCGAAAAATAGGTTTTATCGCGAACAAATTCTGTATCAATCGCTATATATTCGGTGTCAGCAATTTTCTGACAAAATGCGGTTAATTCCTGTTCGCTTTCGATGAGAGGACAGGCGGTAAGATTAGCGGTAAGGTCAGACATTTATATCGTTTTCGATTTAAGATAATGGTGGAATGTAGTGACATGATCGCGCAATTCTTTATACAATTGCAATAGAATGCCTCATGAATTTAACTATTATTATACAGGGTTGCTACTAAAGAGCCGTCTTTGTATAGAAGAATTTCAGGAATAACCCGATAAAATGCAAGCGCTGTTTAGATTATTTTTTGATATTGCCCTGTTAAGAAAAGGGCCACAAGACGTTCCATATTCGTTGTTTTTGTTAATTTTTCTATTTGGTTTTGAATTTGCCGTGGATTTAACTAGCAACTTCATTCCGGATTATGAAGGTAAAACACTCGATTTTTGGCTTAATACCCGTTTCTATGTCGTTGCCAATGCCGTTATCATTGCTTTTATCTATCTTATTTTTAAATTTTATGCGAAAACAGATCGTTTTATACAATCACTAACGGCGATCACAGGGGCAGGCTTAATCCTTATCTTCATCCAGTTACCTGCGAAATTTCTGGTGATGAATGCGGCCGGCGGGCAACCATCGATGGCCGTCGGATTAGCTGTTTTGTTTTCTATGTTTATCCTGGTCTGGAATCTGGCCATCTATATGCATGTTTTTCACCTTGCGCTTGCTACGTCAAGAATTAACGCGGGCATGTTGTCGTTTGTGATCTTGATCCTGAGTTTTGCGATAAGAGTTATACTTGTTCCGGATGTGAGCTGATGCATGTTCACATCCTTGGTATTTGCGGTACCTTTATGGGCGGCATCGCACAGCTAGCTTCGTCCATGGGACACACGGTGACCGGATGCGATGCAAATGTTTATCCACCGATGAGCACGCAACTCGAACAGGCCGGTATTATTTTGTTTGAAGGCTTTGGTGTGGAACAATTTGCACAAACTCCTGATGTGGTTGTGATAGGCAATGCTCTGTCGCGTGGTAATGAGGCGGTGGAATACGTTCTTGAAAAGGGTTTGTCCTATACCTCCGGGCCGCAATGGCTGGCCGAGAATGTGTTAAAAGATCGATGGGTGCTGGCGGTGTCGGGTACCCATGGCAAAACAAGCACATCGAGTTTGTTGGCCTGGATTTTAGATTATAACAACATGGCACCGGGTTTTTTAATAGGCGGTGTGCCTGCAAACTTTGGTTTCACCGCCCGTCTTGGGGATACGCCGTTTTTTGTCGTTGAGGCGGATGAATACGATAGTGCTTTTTTTGATAAACGTTCCAAATTTGTTCACTATCATCCCCGTACTTTGGTCATGAATAATCTTGAATTTGATCACGCGGATATCTTTGATGATTTAGCGGCGATTCAGCAACAGTTTCATCATCAGGTGCGTACGGTACCGGCGAATGGTTTGGTGATTTATCCGGCTCAGGAAACGGCGATCAATGAAGTGATTGCGATGGGGTGCTGGTCGGAGCAACAAACGGTGGGTGATAATTCGGACTGGCAAGTGCAATTAAACAAAAGCGATGGTCGTGAATTTCAGGTTCGCTTTCGCCAACAGGATTCTGTGCAGGTGAACTGGGATTTACTGGGGGAACATAATGTTCAGAACGCCGTAGCCGCGATGGCTGCAGCGCATCATGTCGGTGTTTCGCTAGAACATGCGGCCGAAGCTCTAACTTGCTTTAAAGGCATTAAGCGTCGCCTGGAGATTCGCGGTGTGGTAAATGATATTACTGTCTATGATGACTTTGCGCATCATCCAACCGCGATTCGAACAACCTTGCAGGGGTTGCGACAACATGTCGGGTCAGCCAGGGTCATCGCGGTGTTAGAACCTCGATCAAATACCATGCGTATGGGGGTACATAAGCAACAATTAGCCGAGGCTTTAATCGAAGCGGATGAAGTGTTTGTATTTGAGCCAGCGAAGCTGGATTGGTCATTGAGAGATATGTTGTCTGGAATTTCTGAAAAAACCGTTATCAGTGATTCAACTCAAACACTGATCGATAAAATAAGCGATCTGGCGGCGGCGGGCGACTATATTGTCATTATGAGTAACGGTGGTTTTGAAAACCTGCACCAACGTTTACTCGATAAACTATCTGACCTGAATAAATAAGTATAATGATTGATAACCAGCATAAAATTTTAGCGTTGACCGGCGCCTCAGGCGCACCCTATGCAATGCGTTTGCTGGAATGCATGCTGCAGGCCGGACAATGCGTTGATATTGTTTTTTCCAGGGCGGCGCACATGGTGTTTGCTATGGAAACCGATTTAAATCTGCCGGCACGTCCTGCAGAACTCAGACAATTTTTTATTGAGCACTTTGCGGCGCAGCCCGATCAGATTCAGGTGTATGGACGCGAAGACTGGATGGCGCCCATGGCAAGTGGCTCACATACCGCGGGCAGCATGGTAGTTTGTCCCTGCACCATGGGCACCCTGGCGGCGATCGCGCATGGGATGAGTGATAATCTGATCGAGAGAGCGGCGGATGTGATGATTAAGGAAAATCGTCAGTTGATTTTGGTGCCTCGCGAAACACCTTTTTCGGCCATTCACCTTGAAAACATGCATAAACTGGCCCAACTGGGGGTTACTATGCTGGCGGCGAACCCTGGATTTTATTATCAGCCTACTAAAATTGATGATCTTGTCGACTTTGTGGTTGCGCGCATTTTAGACCAACTCCAGATTGAACACACATTAATACCACGCTGGGGCCATGATCCAGAAAAGAATTCCGAATAATTCCATAAACCGGGCCAAAATCTCGGAGATCGGTTTGCATTCTCAGCGATCTCAGTCTAAAACTTATGTACCTGATCAGATTGACTGTATTTGAGTAGTTAAATTATAAGAAAATGTTGTTAAGTATTCCTCTATTTCCCCTGAAGACGGTGATGTTCCCGGGCGGCGTGCTGCCGTTGCGAATCTTTGAGCCGCGCTATCTCGATATGGTGTGTGAATGCCTGCGCAGTGATTCTGAGATTGGCGTGGTGTTGATCAAGGAAGGTAGTGAGACGGGCGAAGCAGCAGAGACTCACCCGGTCGGCACGCTGTGTACAATCTCCTACTGGAACCGTCGCACCGATGGTTTGTTAGGTATCACTTTGCGTGGCAATCGCCGATTTCAAACGATTAGCAGTGAAGTAAAAAGCAATCAACTGATCATGGCCGAGGTTGAGGCCTTAACCGAGACTCATCCGATCGATATTCAGCAGAAATATCAGGGTATGGCGAGCCTGCTTAGAAAGATCATCTCCCAACTGGAGCCGCCTTACACCACTATGCCGACCCATTACGATGATCTGGAATGGGTAAGCGCACGGTTAGTTGAGCTGCTACCCTTACCACTAGATTACAAACAACAATTACTCGAAGTCGATGACATCTTTTCCCGCATAGAAGAACTTTATCTTCAGATCCAGCAATCAACGGTTGGCTAACCGTTTCTGACATCCTGCCAGTTAAAATTTAATATCTTTGCGCAGCATTAATTTTTCTAATCTGTAGATATGTCTGGCGATAAATTTTGAAAGCTTCGATGGTTGAAGTCCTCGACTGTTGTCATCCTGAACATAGCGAAGGATCTTGTGCCATGCAGGGGTATACCGCTACCAGGAAAGATCCTTCGCTATGCTCCGGATGACAGCATAAATATTGAATGAAGTTTCCTGATTGTTTTCTTAAGCCGATCTCAGGTTAATTAACTGGATCACAGGCCTGTTCTCGAATTTTATTAAATCGCATAAATCGATAATAGGTCGAATCGAAATCTGATTCAGTTGCGGTTTCTAATATAACCTGCAGAATTTTATAATTCGAACCGAAGGTATTACAAAATTCTTCAATGGCCTTGTGGCTGTAGTGATAATCCTGAGAGTCCAGGTAATGGGTTATCTTTTCAGCCTGCGTATCGATTTTGAATATTGTGATCAGCGTGAATAAACCGATTATACGAAATAAAAATATTGGGGCATGGTTTGCCACCAAGAGGGTATTGCCCCGCAATAATAGTTTTATGATGTAATAAAGTTCGAACGGAGTTTTTACTTCGTCAATGTTAGGGTTTGTTTTTTGTCCTGAATAGTTTTCCAGCTCATGGGTCCGTTCAGCATAAATCTTTACCTGGTGGTTATTAATGTGTCAAACAAGCATGGGTGAAACTATTATCCCATGGATTTCGCGATTTGCTCGTATACAAACCCGTGGATAATTAATTTTTCCCGCTCGTCGGCAATCTGGAATTCGACGCCATAGCGATTCTTATCATCGGCTTCGGCTTTATCAAGGCAACGTCGAATGATGGCGGATATATTAAAATACTCGTCTTTATCTGCGACCGTCAGTTTAACGGAGATACTCAGCATATCGCCCACGACACCCAGGTCTTCTTTTGCAACAATCAGAGCGCCGGCACTGCTGAGGTCATTTAATGCCGAGCTTTTGGTCTTGACGGCTTCTTTGCCGGGTTCGAGATTTTGCACGGAGGCGATAATCTTCGTATTAATGCGTTGCGCCTTGCGAATGGTTTTACTTTCCAGTGTTTCAGGATAACTCAAATGTATGTACGGGTAGGGTGCGGTAGTTTTTTTAAGCAGGCTGGCCATGAAGGCCTGCACAGAATTACCGGAGATGAGACGAACCGTAAACTGCTGGCCTTCGCGGAGCAACATTAATTTACCATCCAGCACGGGTGCGGTGGCGATAATGCTTTTGCCTGCTAAGTAACCAATGACGCGGACATAATAACGGTCTTCACGGTCGCTTGCAGTTTGAGGGTAAAATTGCAGTTGTAATGCATCACCTGCATTGAGGACGAGCTCGGCTGTTTTTTCCATTAGGTAAATGTAGCGAATAATGACCGACTTGTGAAGTCTGGGACGTGTTTTGCTGCAACTTGAATTCGAACACGGTTATCAGCGGTCTATTCTAGCGATGCAAATACTTTAGCCGCTTCGGCAATCGTATTTTTAATGTCATCATCCGTATGCGCGCTGGAGACAAAACCGGCTTCATAGGCCGAAGGAGCAAGGTAAATGCCATACTCCAGCATGCCGTGATAGAAGCGCTTAAATCGATCAACGTTGCAGCTACACACTTGAGCGAAGTTGGTCATCTTTTCCTCTTCGCTAAAGAAAATACCAAACATGCCCCCGACCGTATTGGTGATGAGAGGGATATTGGCTTTATCGGCTTCGGCTTTCAGACCCTGGGTTAACTGTAAGGTACGGTCGGATAAATGATTGTAGAAGCCGGGCTCACTAATCAGTTCCAGAGTCTTAAGACCGGCAGCCATCGCAACCGGGTTACCGGATAAGGTGCCAGCCTGATAGACCGGCCCGGTAGGTGCGATCTTTTGCATAATGTCGAGTCGGCCACCAAAGGCGCCGACCGGCATACCGCCGCCGATTATTTTGCCTAATGTCGTTAAATCGGGTTTGACGTCATAGAGTTGCTGGGCGCCACCTTGAGCGACTCGAAATCCGGTCATGACTTCATCAAAAATCAGCACCGTGCCGTGTTGATCACAGACTTCACGTAAGGCTTGCAGAAATCCAGGTACAGGTGGAATGCAATTCATGTTTCCCGCCACTGGTTCAACAATTAGGCAGGCGATTTCGTCTCCCATTTTGGCAAATAAGTCGCGCACCATATCGGCATCATTATATTGCAGGGTCAGGGTATGTTGTGCCAGATCGGCAGGCACGCCCGGTGAGGTGGGTACGCCCAGGGTCAGCGCACCTGAGCCTGCTTTTACTAAAAGTGAATCGGCATGACCGTGATAGCAGCCTTCAAACTTAACGATCTTGTCCCTGCCGGTAAAACCGCGGGCCAGACGAATGGCACTCATGGTGGCTTCGGTGCCGGAGCTGACCATACGCACCTGATCCATAGACGGGACAAGCTCACATACTTTTTCGGCCATCTGAATTTCAAGTTCGGTTGGCGCACCAAAACTCAGACCATGTTGCATGACTTCGCTCACCGCACTTAATACCTCGGGATGACTGTGACCTACGATCAAAGGACCCCACGAGGCGACGTAATCGATGTACTGATGATTGTCTTCATCAAATAAATAAGCGCCATAACCGCGTTTGAAGAAAATGGGATCCCCGCCTACGCCCTTAAAAGCACGAACCGGGGAGTTGACGCCACCAGGGATTTTTTGTTGGGCCTGGGCAAATAATTCAGCAGATCGAGTCATATTAGTTCCTGGATAAGGGAGGGTTAAAATTAAATTTAGTGCACTCTAAACGGGCTGTGGTGAAACAGTATTCTTTTCCAGGCTCATGGTCAAATATCTTTGTTCGTTTATTCAGGAAATAATTTTTTAATTTGTGCTGCGGCTTGTGCAACTTTTTTTGCGCCAAGCACACTATAGGTTACCGCTACCATATCAGCACCATGATTAATCAAGGCACTGGCATTATTTTGGTTGATGCCACCAATGGCACAGATGGGAATAGTTAGTTGTTCTGAGGCGAATTTTAAAACGTCGATCGATGCCGGTGATGCGGTCGGTTTTGAGATAGAGGGATAGAAGCGGCCAAAGGCAACGTAGTCAGCACCGTCTTGTTCGGCCTGCTTTGCGAGTTCTATATCATTGTGACAGGTAATGCCGATGATCTTATCTTGCCCCAGTAATTTTCGTGCATTAGACAATGGCGTATCGCTTTGTCCAAGATGCACCCCATCCGCGTCGACTTCGAGCGCGAGATCAACATCATCGTTTATCAGAAAGGTAGTTCCCATTTCTTTACATAAGACCGCAAGAGTAGCGGCTTCATGACGGCGTATGGTCAGCGCCGATTGTTTATTACGGTATTGAATGATCCCGGCACCGCCTTCGATCACTTTGGCGACCAGTTTTTCGGTGGCGACACCGATGTCCAGACTAAGCTGGCGATCGGTTACAACATAAAGTCCTTTTAATCTATTCATCTTGTTCATCGCGTGCCCAGAAAAATCGGTTAGGTATCCACTGGCCACGGCCCAGTGGGTAGGCGTGTTGTAAAGATTGCCAGGTATAATGCTGTGCTTCATTGATGGCGGTAAAAGGTTCGAGTCCATGGGCTATCAAACCGGCGATGCTCGCAGCGAGGGTGCAACCGGAACCATGATATTCATTGGGCAATCGTTCCCAGTGAAAGGTTTCCATGACACGATGATTTGCATACAGAGTATTCACCACATCGTCACTTTGTTCGTGCGTGCCGGTAATTAATACGTATTCACAGCCATGATCCTGCAGTGCACTTGCGCACGCCGTCAGCGAATCGGCTTCGCTGGCAAGTTGACGTGCTTCAATACTGTTCGGGGTTAGAATCGTGGTTAATGGTAGAATTAGATTTCTTATTGCCGCCTTGGCGTCCTGTTCGATAAGCTCGCGGCCATCACCAGCACAAAGAACAGGATCAACCACCACGGGGATGTCCGGGTAATCGACTAACAGACTGTGTATGGCCTCGATTATTTCGACGCTGGCGAGCATGCCTGTTTTTATTGCTTTGACGTCCATATCGTCAAGCACGGCGCGGGATTGTTCGATTAACAACATCGGATCCTGAGCTTCAAAACGCATGACATTTTCGGTCGTTTGTACGGTATGGGCGGTGATGATCGGTGTGGCATGCGAGCCCATGCTGGTTATCGCCTCGATGTCGGCCTGTATGCCAGCGCCGCCGGTCGGGTCTAATCCAGAAAAACACATTACCACAGGAATCGATTTGTTCATATGAAGTAATTATAGTCGTTAAAGATTGGCAAGAAACTGGTGGGTCTCATCTTCGCCGAGTACGCGTTGTTGGGTTAGTCGCCATTGACCATCGTCTTCTTTTTCGAGCAGACACTCAATACCTTGCTGGTTTTTTGTACCGTCGCTGGAGAGGATGGTTTCATGGGTGATAAACATGATCCGCTCGCTGGTTTCGGCGCGCATTTTTAGTCCCTGATATTGGATCTCGGCAATCAATTTATCGTCAAAGTCATGCTGACATTGATTGAACCAGTCCTCATAACCTATGTTTTCGAAACCGGGTACGCCGATCAGGTTAATTTTTTTAGAAATCAAATCCATATGAGATTTGTGGTCAGCTTCACCCGCAGTTCGGGAGATGTCGGCAAGCCATGATTTTACAATTGATTCAGACATATTGTTAATTTCCAATGTGTTATGGCAGTATAAAGGTAAGGGTGGGCTTCGCTGTATTTAACTCCAGCTGCATTGTACTTTTCTTTTGCTCAGATGCCACTAGACTAATTTAGGTATATTTGAGATACAGGTAAGAGATTCACAGACTGAACCTGGGACGTGCATGAAATTAAACAGGGATGAAGCTTTTTTGTTATTATCCAGAGTGCGGATACGGTTTTAATGTTTCAGAATGAACAGCACGGTACAGAATTTTTTCGCTGGTTTAGATCCGCACAGCCAGACAACGTGCCTTCTGCGCGAATAGAAAGGGTATAACAGGGTTACATCTATGGCTCATCCTCAACTGGTCGCACATCGTGGTTATACCCATCGTTATCCTGAAAATACGTTAATCGCGATTCAGGCTGCGGTCGAGGCGGGGGCAAAATTTGTTGAATTTGATGTGCTGTTAAGTTCGGACAAGGTGCCGGTGTTATTTCATGATCGGGATTGCCAACGTCTGTGCGGGGTCGATGGCGCAATTCATGATTACACCTTTTCCGAACTAAAAACCTTCAGTGTGTCTGAAGCTGAGACTTTTGGTTCCCAGTTTGAGGACAATCGGATGACCAATTTAGCCGAGCTGGTGAATTACATTAGTACGGTGCCGCAGGTGACCGTGTTCGTTGAACTGAAACGCCAGGCCATGGAAGAACATGGCATAGATACCCTGTTAGAAAAAGTTCTACCGTTACTCGAACCGATCAAGGGTCAATCGGTGATCATTTCATATTCGATTGAATCATTGTTAGCCACACAGGCGTGCAGTGAATTTCCTGTCGGTGCGGTATTTGATTTCTGGTCAGAACGAAATAATGACCTGATTCAGAAGTTAAAACCGCAATACAGGTTTACCGATATCCATGATTTACCGGACGAGGGCAAACTGGATTGCCCAGGTTGTCAACTGGCGGTATATGAATGTGTTGATCCGAAATGGGCTGATAACGTTTATAAGCAAGGTGTCGATCTGGTTGAAACTTTTCAGATTGCCGAGATGCTTGCGGCGTTTCAACAATAATAATTAATTATAGTGCGATTCAATTGTGACTAAACAATATGATGTATGCATCATTGGTGGCGGGATTCAGGGCTGTGGTGTCGCGCAGGCTGCGGCCGCGGTTGGTTATCGTGTGTTGTTGCTGGAACAGACTGGATTAGCCTCGGCCACTTCGAGTCAGTCGTCAAAGTTAATTCATGGTGGCTTGCGTTATCTCGAGTCGGCCCAATTTGGTCTGGTGATGGACTCTCTCTACGAACGGGAACTGTTGATCAAAAATGCTCCGGAGTTAGTAAAACGCGTTCCATTTTATATTCCGATCTATAAACATACTTCCAGACGTTCCTGGCAGGTATTTTTGGGATTGAGCCTGTATGCCATTCTGGGTCGATTAAAGGCCGAGGCCTGTTTTCGTAAAGTTCCTGCAACAAAGTGGTCGCAACTGGACGGACTCAGTGAACATAATTTACAGGCGGTCTATCAATACAGCGATGCGCAAACCGATGATGTTCAATTAACTCGTGCGGTGATGTACTCCGCCTGTCAGCTAGGTGCCGAACTCGTCTGTCCTGCTCAGTTTATACAGGCGACGTATCAAAACAATAATTATCAGGTGTTGTATACAGCAGAGGATAGCGAACGTGAAATTTTCGCTCGTGTCCTGATCAATGCGACTGGCCCCTGGCACAACGAGGTGCAAAATAAAATCAGCCCACAAATAAAGGTACCTGAAATTGAACTGGTACAGGGGGCGCATATCGTTATTAATCAGGCACCGCCTCGCGGTGTTTATTATGTTGAATCACCGAGCGACCGACGTGCGGTGTTTGTGATGCCCTGGTATCAGCAGACTCTGATCGGCACCACCGAAACGCATTACGAGGGCAACCCGGCAAAGATAGAACCGACCGAACATGAGCTCGATTACCTGCAAAATATCGTACATTATTATTTTCCCACGTATGATAACAATATCGTGAACAGTTTCGCGGGGGTAAGGGTATTACCGCAAAGCGAAAAAAGCATGTTTAGCCGTACGCGAGATACTATATATATAACGAACTCAAGTTTGCCGGGGTATGTGGGGTTAATGGGGGGTAAATTAACTGGTTACCGTAGCACAGCGGAAAAAACTCTGAATAAAGTAAAAAGTTATCTGGGTGATACAACTGAAAGAATAAACACCAGAGCAATTCAGCTGGGCGTTGCGCCGGATTCATTTTGATTTCCTTTTGGTATTGTCATTCTGAAAGCGCGTCAGTGAAGGAAGGACCTAAAGTTTTTTGTTCTTGCTCTGTCATTCTGAATGAACGACAGTGAATGAAGAATTTTCGTACGTTGCTTTGTGTAAACCGCAACGTGGCAAGATCCTTCACTCCGTTCCTCGTGCTTCGTACAGCCTTGCACCGCTGTGCGTTTCGACCAGCATTCCCTACGCTGTGCTTCGGTCAATCGCTTCGCGCTTCATGCCGTCACTGCTTTGAACCGCTGCCGCGTTTCATGCAGTATTTCCTACACTTCGCTACGGTTAGGATGACAGGAGAAATATGTTCAGAATAACAGAATGGGGTAAATAGTATGTATGCGGTAATGTTTACTGCGGAGTTTTTATTACTGGATGATGAATATACGCAAACTGCCGAAAAAATGCGGGCGCTGGCCTTTGACAATTACGGGTGTGTCGATTTTCTGTCGGTAACTGATGGTGATAAAGAAATTACCATTTCCTACTGGAATAATATGGACGATATTCTTGCCTGGAAACAGGATAAAGAACACCTAAAGGCACAACAAGCAGGTCGGGATAAATGGTATCGTCATTACGATGTCAAGATTGCCGAGATTTTAAAGACTTACCAGAAGCAATAACAATACGCTTCGGTTGCGTATTTCTTTCTAATTTGGCTTTTTTTATTCAGGCCGGGTTCAGTCAATAGCCGCTATCTTTGTCCAACTATTATCATTTGGAGATGGGTATGAAGGCGATTGCAATCTTTAACCGCTATCTAGTGCCGTTATTATTTATTGTTATCATTGCATCTGTGTTGTCGGGTTGTCATGTACTGCACCACCCTCAAGGTCACCAGTATAGTCGCGATATTCATCATGCTCAGCCCGCGCATCCGTCGCAAAACAGCATGAAAGCAAAACATCGTGCTAACCGGCACTAAGTTATTTACTGGAGCTTATTGATACGCAGTTATCGACACCAATGATATCTTTGGCCGCTTCGTCGGATAACCAGTGTTTGGCCTGTTCAAGCATTTCGTATAATTCATTGGCGGGTAACGGTCGACTAAAATAAAATCCCTGAGTTTCGTCACATTGTTGGGAACGCAGGAAGTTAACCTGTTCGGCGGTTTCGGTACCCTCTGCAACCACGCTCAGATTCAGATTGTGGGCCATGGCGATAATGGTTTGTACCACGGCGGCGTCGCTGGCGTCGGTGGTAATATCTTTGACAAACGAACGATCAATTTTTAGAGTATTAATTGGCATGCGCTTTAAATAGGCCAAGGAAGAATAACCGGTACCAAAGTCATCAATCGATAAGTGAACGCCCATGTCACGCAATTGCTGTAAAACGGTTAAGGTATGATCCGTATCTTCCATTAACATGCTTTCGGTAATTTCCAGTTCCAGCCATTCTGCATCTAAGCCCGTTTCTTTTAATACTCGGGCTACCATTTCGGCAAGTCCATCATGTTTAAACTGACGTGCCGATAAGTTAACGGCCATCCGAAATTTATTGGCGCATACAGTTTGCCACTCTTTGGCCTGCTTGCAGGCTTGTTGTAACACCCATTCGCCGACCGGAACAATTAGACCGGTGCTTTCCAGAATCGGAATAAATTTTACCGGTGAAACCATCTCCGAATTCGGCGGACACCAGCGCATTAAAGCTTCAAAGCCCGACAGGGTTCCTTCGTGCAGATTTACTTTCGGTTGGTAATACAATACAAATTCATTTTTATCCATTGCTCGGCGTAGCTTTGCTTCGAGTTGTAATTGTTCCATCGATTCAGCATGAATATCTGCTTTGTAGTATTTATAATGGCTACCACCTTGCTGCTTGACCTGATACATAGTGGATTCTGCATTTTTGATTATTTTTTCCTGCTCACTACCATCTTCAGGGTAGAGTGATATGCCGATGCTGGTGGTGATGAATAATTCCAGTTCGGCAAGTTCAAAGGGCTGAGCAAAGGTGTCAATAATTTTATTGGCGATTCGTGCCGCGTCCTGTTGATTTTCGAGACTGTTGATGATTAAGGCGAAGGTATCACCTGTGTAGCGGGCAACGGTGTCATTTCCTCGCAACACATTCATGATGCGTGCGGATGCCGCTTTAAGCAGATCGTCACCACATTGATGGCCCAGTGTTTCATTGATTATGCTAAACCGATCCAGGCCAACGAATAAAACGGCGCAAATAGTATTGCGACGTTTGGCATCCTGAATGGATTGGTTCAACCTGTCATGAAATAAATCACGATTCGGTAAATTTGTTAAACTATCCAAATAGGTAAGTTGGTGCAGTCGTTGCGTGGTTTCGGCATCCAGGCGTAGTGCATTAATTCTTGCGGTCCAGAATTCAGTGAATATGTAACGACTTTGTATCAGGCAGTAGGCCAGGTAAGTGAGAAAGAAAACGGCCATACCATAATCGTCGATGGTAATGCTGACGATGATGTTAGGTAACAGTATGATGGTAACGTGCGCTTGGGTAAGGCGTTTGTTCATTCCTATGCTTAATAGTCCGCCGGCACAAATTGCCGCCGTTGATGCTGTCGTCAATAATGATGTCCAGCTATTTTCGTAATAATAAAGAGCAAGACTGCTGACAATGCTCCAGGCTAAAGCGGTTATGAGTACGGCCGAGAATTTTAATCTAGTCCATAATTTGATACTAAAGTCATATATTTCATCAAACCGGATGAGGATAAGAAAGCGTATTGCCAGGCAAATCGTGAAAATAACCAGGGCAGGGTAAATGATCCAGGGATGCTCGCGGGCATAGGGCGAACCAAATATCAATACGATTGCAGCAAAAAAATAGGCGAGCGCAGCGGGGCTACTGCGTTTGGCTGTTTCAAGATTGGCTGCGCGTTTTACCTCGGCGGTTTGCTCACTATTTAATTCTTTAAAGCCCTGAAAATTCGCAATAG
Organism: Gammaproteobacteria bacterium; assembly: GCA_003233255.1. Classification (GTDB taxonomy): domain Bacteria; phylum Pseudomonadota; class Gammaproteobacteria; order UBA6429; family Thiohalophilaceae; genus SZUA-24. The sequence goes on from QILH01000251.1 coordinate 18,983, forward strand.
TCATCTAGCCTCTATCGGCCGTACTGTGACGAAGGCAATACAAAAAATGTGACACGGATCTGCTTTTTGGTGATTGTTATTTACCCGACGTTGGGTTAAGTGTTTTTGGGAGCCATTATGAGTAAAACGGAAAAAATGATACCTATGAGACGAGTGCAAGTTTAAAGAAGAATCAATAATTTAATCATCATGGCGCATGCGCTGTAGCATGGCTTGTTCCCAGAGTAAAAATCGCCCGTCCAACACCACATTTTCACGGGGTTTGAACCAGCTGCCATGGGTATTTTCAGGCCAGTGCTGTGGCCGTTCTGCAACCAGGTAGGCCAGGCCACGTGTGGTCGCCTCACATTCAATCGGACGGTAAATGGGTAGACGGGTCAGATCCGTCAGCCGCTGGCACAGGCCATCGAGTTTGGCGAGGCCACCGGAGATTTGCAGCTGTTGCGGCGGCGAGGCGAACTTGACCATCTCCTGCACGTTGACATGAATTAAAAATACGATGCTTTCAATTACGGCCACATAATTTGCCGCCGCTTCGGCGTCGGCAGAGTAATCGGTTTCAAAATCGGCGACCCAGTAGGGCGCGGCCAGGCCAGATACGCCATTCAGGAAAAGCGGCGGGTCGGTGACGGTGTCCAGCCAGTCGGGCAGGTGTTGCCACAGATCCGCCACGGGTTGGTGTTGTTGCAACCATTCGATGGCGCTGCCAGCGCCATTGACGGTGCCTTCCATCACATATTGGGACTCGTCCTGATCGGAAAAAATGACGCTGGTGAGCAGGCGTCGGGCATAACGCAGGGCATAACCCGAGGGGCGGGAGACAAAGGCGCCGGTACCGGTGTTGATGTAGGCGGTCTCAAACTGCAGGTTGCCGGTGGCGTACATGGCGGCGGATTGATCGCCTGTAACGACGGTTAATGGAAGGGTCTGGTCGTTTACGATAATGTCGCCATATGCATAGCGAGTGGGTACACACTTCGGCAATACTTCACGTGGGATGCCAAAGCTGGATAATAAAAATTCATCCCAGTCCTGACGATGGATGTGCCAGAGCAGGGTGCGAGAGGCGCTGACCGGGTCTGCCACAAGGGGTTTTTGCTGCACCAGGTTGTGTACCAGGAAACTGCTCATTGGCCCACAGCAAAGTCGTTCCTCTTTCAATGCCTGCTGCACGGCGGGCAGATTATCCAGGCACCAGCGTAACTTGCTCGCGCCATAATGCGCCGAGGGCAACAAACCGGTGCTTTTGTGAATGTCTTCCCGATCCAGGTTCTGCTCGGCGAGCCATTGATGGGCGCGGGTGTCCTGCCAGCTGATTATCGGAGAAAGGGCTTCCCCCGTATTTTTATCCCAGCAGGTCACATTGGAACGCTGGGTGGCGAGTCCTACCGCCCGGATGTGTCGGGCTTTATCGCCCAGCAGGCCGACGACCTGTTGCAGGCAGGTACGAATGGCCGCTAATAATTGATTAGCATCGTGTTCTACAAAATGCGCCTGGGGAGTTTGGGTGGTTAAGTCTTCGCTATGACTGGCTACGATTTCGCCTACACAATCATAGGCTATGACCCGGCTGGCGTGGCCGCCCTGATCAATCGTGAGAAAAAGACTTTTAGTTGGATTCACAATCCGTGTTCTTTAGTTTATTGATATTGTTCCATTTATCGGCGCAGACCGGCTGCGGCTTTAGGTTGGGATGTCTTTCGATAAATAACGTGCAATCAGCGCCTTCTGATAATCGGCAGGCGGCATCGGTACGCGTACGTGATGACCACTTCCAGGCGCCACGTCCATGGCTTCGCCGTTCAGATTCTCAATGTGCTCAACCTTGATATGCTGATTGCCGCCAGGCGCGATGATCTCAAGCCGATCGCCCAGTTCAAATTTGTTTTTTACGTCGATCTCCGCCATGCCCAGAGTTTTATCGAAGCCGGTGATTTCGCCGACAAACTGTTGCTGGGTGTGGGTCGAGTTATTCTGTAAATAATTCTGATAGTCCTGATCGGGATGACGCTGATAAAAACCTTCGGTGTAACCCCGATTGGCCAAATTCTCCAGCTTGCCGTACAGATCCGGGTTGAATTCGCGTCCAGCTGCAGCGTCTTCGATCGCCTGACGATAGAGCTGGGCGGTGCGGGCTACGTAATAATGCGACTTGGTGCGGCCCTCGATCTTTAACGAATCAATCCCCATTTTGGCCAGCCGTGCCACGTGCTGGATGGCGCGCAGGTCTTTGGAATTCATTATATAAGTGCCGTGTTCGTCTTCAAAAATGGGCATCAACTCACCAGCGCGGGTCTTTTCTTCAATCAGATAAACTTTGTCGGCCTCGGGATGACGTGTTTGTGGCTCGGGAAACAGCTGCGGCTCTTTCATCGCCGCCATGGCATCGAATTCAATCTTTTGAGAAACGCGTTCAATGTCACCCGATTCGTTTTCGGTGCCATCGTGCACCTTGTATTCCCAGCGACAGGCGTTGGTGCAGCTGCCCTGATTCGGATCGCGGTGATTGAAATAGCCCGACAACAGACAGCGGCCCGAGTAGGCAATGCACAGGGCACCGTGCACAAAGACCTCGAGTTCCATGTCCGGGCATTGCTGGCGTATTTCTTCAATTTCATCCAGCGACAGTTCGCGCGACAGGATGATGCGTTCGAGGCCCAGTGATTTCCAGAATTTGACCGCTGCGTAGTTGACCGTATTGGCCTGCACCGACAGATGAATCGGTACCTCGGGCCAGTTTTCCTTCACCATCATGATCAGGCCAGGGTCGGCCATGATCAGGGCATCGGGCTTCATTTCCATCACTGGCGTCATATCGGCGAGGTAAGTCTTCACTTTCGCGTTATGCGGCAGGATATTGCTGGCAACAAAGAACTTTTTACCCAGGCGGTGGGCCTCGTTGATCCCTGTCTCAAGGTTCTCGAGCTTGAAGTCGTTGTTGCGCACCCGCAGTGAATAGCGCGGCTGGCCAGCGTAGACGGCATCGGCACCATAGGCGAAGGCGTATTGCATATTTTTGAGCGTGCCAGCGGGCAACAGCAGTTCGGGTGCGTTCATTTCTTCATCACTTGTTACGGGTATGGCGTATATATTAGCAATTTAATCGGGTTTTCACCTCTCCCCTTTAGGGTGGGGGGTTTAATTTGTCAGAATCGGCATGAAACCGGGTCACAACTGCTTACGAGGCTTGACAACAGGGTGTGATTATCAGGATAGTAGGGGCCTAATAACCCAATAATACAGTCAGGAGGTAGGGATGCAAACCAGTCCAGCATCCGCTGAGCGTCGATACGCTGCGCAAACCAAGCACGGAACGTTACTTGAATCTCGTACAGAGACCCTTACTCTATACAGCCAGTTGGCTGGATTGAGGCCGTTTAAACCCGATGAGGAAGTTCAGCTTGCTCTACAGGAGTTCTGTGAGGCCCTTGTGGATTACACCGCCAGCGCCCATTTCCAGTTGTACCGGTTTATCGATGAAGGCACCGAACGACGTAAAAATGTTGTCGACCTGTCTGAAAATATCTATCCAAAAATTGCTCAGACTACCCAGACTATTCTCGATTTTAATGAGAAATACGATTGCGAAGACCACTGCAACAATCTTAGTGAGCTGGATCAGGATATGTCGGCCCTGGGAGAGTTACTGGCTGATCGGATTCTGTACGAAGACCAGATCATCGCCGCGCTAACCATCGATCGCGATTAGTTTTCTGCCCACCTTTTACAGTATCAGGAATATGTAAATTAGGTGCCCGCTGTCCATAAGCAGGCTGGGGGTTTTTATACGTAATCAGCGGGGACGTTTTTGTCGAATCAACAGATTCTGGACGAAATCAGCCAGTATCGTTATCAAAACGATGATGCGATTAAATTTTTGCAATTGGGTATGTATTAAATAACTCATCGATCAGGCCGCCAGGTATTCAAGCACTAATGCTGAGGCCTTGCTGTAATCCGTTTTTGTCTTTTCTTCTTCCGTTGCCAGCATCAAAACCGCCTGTTCCAGGCTGATCTCTTCAACTTCATATTCAGGTATGGGTTCATTCATCGCCATTTCCTCTTACATTTAGTATGGATCTACATAGAATATAAGTACTTATATAGCCTTTCCTAGAATAAATATCAAGTATCTATTATAACATGTTGATTATAATATAATATTCAACCCTTTTAATTAACATCTGGTAGCGCTCCTGAAAAAGTTATATATTTCGTAGTCCACATTTCAACGATAAATGAGCCCCAATGTAGGGTCAGGAGTGAAATGTGGGGGGAGGAAATCGGGCTTGGCCTACGCAATCGTTATCAATCTGGACTACGAGAATCATCC
>QILH01000270.1 GCA_003233255.1 Gammaproteobacteria bacterium
AATAGGCTATTTTCTTGCTTGATTTTTGAATTTATAAAATGTGTGGATGTATTCGACATTTCTCGCGGTTATCTAGACAAGGAGGTGGAGAGAACTAATTATAGCCAATATCACTTAAGTCTCAAATATATACTTAGGAGCATACTGGTAAGTCACGAAAAAAGAACTATCGAATATATATAAATATTCATCAGCGGCAGGGTAAAAACTCTCTCATTTCTATCCACACCCATATTTGTGTCATCTGTATGGTATGGTAAAGTAGACGCTGATGTCGACGAATGAGTTTTAATAATGAATGAAAGTCAGGATAGCCTTCAACAGAGTATTGCGCGCCAGCGCGATTTGCTAACACGTATGCTCACAGACCCGCTAAAAAGGGCCGCATTGTCATGTGCAAAAGTATGGGATGATCGTAAAGGGCTTGATCAGGTCCTTATTGAAGTTCTACAGACCATGCCGTACTGTAAATTTCTTTATGCTCTGGATAGCAAGGCCATTCAAATTAGCGACAATATCAGTCATGATGGAACTGTCGAGAAAGATTTTGGTCGTGATCGTTCGGATCGCCCCTATATAAATTCTGTGGTGCCGAACTCAGATTTTGTATTATCCGATGCTTATATAAGCTTGCGTGCCAAACGTCCATCGTTAACTGCCATCCAGATTGTTCGCGACTCGAAGGCAGAAACACTGGGTTTTATTGGTGCCGATTTTGATTTGCGTGCCTTACCGTTGACACGTAATTTATATGAAGAGCCCCGTCAATGGACACAGATCAAAGGTGACCCCTCTATTCGAAGCAACGTCTTTGCACAAAGTCGTATCGATAGTGAAATGGATCGCCATATCGATATCGTGTTTGGTGTACTTGAAGAACTCATCGTTGATCATGGTGTGTTTCACGTCAAACTCCATTTTTCAAGTAACCGTGCGGTGATATGGCACTATGACGATCCCTATCGCTATCGTTTGTTAAATATCGATGTGTTGACCGATCCTAATGTTTGCCTGGCTTACCCGAATCGAAATTACCCTGCCGATGCGGTCATACCGAAAAAGCAGATTCGACCCATCCTCGATGGGCTGCGCCACTTACGTTATATGGATGAGACGTTATACTTGCGGGCAGGGGCCTTGAATATTTTTAATGGAATCATCAATCTGACGTTCTCTTGCGATGGCTCGCATTACATTCCGTTTGATAAATTTTTAAATAAGGAACATGCCTTCTGGAGTAGCGGCGTGAATAATGACTAGAGCCAACGGTGTCAGATCTTGCACTGCCACATTAACCAACTTTAATTATGATTTCACAGCCCTGATACCTTTCGTCCCCTTCTTTCTCCTGATTCCTGCGTCTTTGCCGTTGTGGCCAGATTTTTCTCTACTCTTAGCTCAATTAAATGTACGTAATAAATAAGTCTGTAATTGTAATATTGGAGTCATAGTACAAACAGAACTTGGGTTCGTAAGGGGAGATAACATGGCAACGACAATATATAATGGACCAAACATTTGGGTAGGCTCACCAGGCGATCATCTATGGTGGTTCAATAGTGGGAACTGGAAACCGGGCGACTGGTTGCGAGCTTCATTTATAGGGAAGCATTCCGGTCTTGCTGAGGGTTGTCACATATTTACGGGCAGTGTTCAGATTCTTGAAGAGCGAACCGAAACCAGGACAATCGAAGATTGCGGCGATATCCGATCGGAATCTGTCGGGGTGACACACTGGGTTCGATTCAGGGTCAGAGGCGAGTCAGGCCCGGCATTTGAACCGATGTCGATTAGAACGCGTTTTGTCGTCCATAACTAAAGGTGGTACTCAATGAAAATCAAGATACATAGCAAGTCCAGAGGTACCATCATTTCGGCGGAATTGCCGTTGGAAGATGGCGCACAAAATATTGCCGAGGGTGGTCCGATGCTTACTCGTGGGTTGAAAATCGACGAGCTCGATTTACCGACGATAGCAAGTGACGCTGAACTATCAAAATTACTCAAAAATTCGTCTATAAAACGCGGGAAAACTTCGGTCTCACTTTCACCGTCGCAACAGAAAGACGCGAAAGCATGTGCACCTCGTAAAAAGCGACGTTAAATATGCAACGGTGTCTTGCAAAGCTACATCGATAGGAATCTGGGGTCAGAGTAAAAAACCGAAAAATTAATAAGGATATAAAAAATGAGTTTCTACTCTAAACTAAATTTCAGTAAAAGATCATACATATATTGAATGAGTGATATAAGTTACAATAAATTACATTGTACCCCCACCTTTTTAGTTACACCCTGGAATAGAGTTTCCCCATTATTTCATTGATTTTACGCCATTGTTTTTCAATTTAAAATGTACAAGCATCAACGTTGCCAATATACCTATGACTGAAAATAGTGTCAGCATTAAAAAATAGTGTTGATGACCAGTTGCACCGGGGGAGGCATCAAGAATGCGCCCTGCGATCGAGGCGAAAAAAATATCGGGTGTAAAACCAATGACCGAAACAAGTCCCACGGCAGTACCCGTTATATGACTGGGTATTTTTGTTTCCTCAATTAACGCAAAATACACTCCCCGTATGCCGTATACGGCAACAAAGGTCACCAGGAGTGTTGCATAAATAAGGTTAATGCCATATGTTGATGGCAAGGTAAAACTTAATACGCTATAACTTGCAAGTAAGATTATAAACATAATCAAAATCACTCGGCTTGCGATAAACCGATCGACAATGATTCCTGTCGCGATTGCTGCAATGGGTCGCAAGTAAGCGGCGATAGAAGTAAATTGAGCCGATTCCACTTCGTTCATACCTAATACATCACGCGCATACAAGGCATAATTATCCAGGCCTTTATACCCGCTATAAGCACAAACAATGATGATGGCTTGCAACCAAACTACACGTTGTCGCAAGACATTTTTTATATCTACAAAGACCCGTATTCGAGTGGCTGAATCAGTATTACGCGATTCGGGAATAATCCACCATACGAGTAATGCCGAGAACAATGTCATAAAGGTATAAAAATAAATCACCGCCTGGATGGCGTGTTGTCGGTGTAATTGTGTCAACGCATTGAGATCTGTTGGCAAAATAGTGCTTAATAGCCAAACGGCCATCGAAGCGGTCCCGGCCGCAACTAAACCACGCCCGCCATCGAGTATGCCAAACGCCCGCCCTTGTTTATGGCTACCACCCCACTCACGTGTCGTTTTGATCATAGCGGCCCAAAAAAGCAAAATAGACGTCAATCCCCAATAGCCAAATAAGATAGCAAGCCCAAGTCCGCCGGGAATTTGCGCAAGATACAAACCACCGATGGCGGTAGCTACTAACGAGGTTACCATTAACTTTCTAGCTGAAAAACGATCGGCAATGGCGCCACCGGGAAAATACGCCAACATGGCAATAAGCCCATAAATAGCAAATACATCACCTAACTCAGCGTTGCTCAGGCCGAACACTTCCAGCACTGTGGGTCGAAAAAATCGCGCAATATGAAAAGGCAAACTGAAAATCATTTCACCAGAAAAGACCAGGGAAAAAATAATGAGCCATTGATTCTTATGATTCTTCATAATGATGAGTGTTACAAACGATAAAAATCGGCTGGTAACCGAACTAAATAATCCGCATTTATCATGATTTCTTTTTATCCTATGTCCTAATATAGTCCATGTTAACCTGAAACCATCAAGGGTGTCAGATACCGTCCACACTTGACTTCAAGACGGTATCTGACACCTTCCACAAGCCTAATTATTCTCTTCGGCAGTAATAGCTCCCGACAAACCGTCTGAGTATCTCCTGAGCATATGGGGTTGGTTTCAGGCTGACTCGCTTTTTTAATTCATTCGCTTCGTGCGGTTCGAAATAGCCGTGATTGCGATAGGTGTCGATTCGTAATATGAATTCTTTGGCGTCGCCTTCCGGGTGGAATTGTGTGGCATAGACGTTTTCGCCAATGCGGAACATTTGTACGGGACAATCGCGGCCGGTCATCAATAAGGTGGCACCCTCGGGCGTGGTGTCGACGGCTTCCTTGTGGCCGAGCAGAACATCGATTTGCGTGGGGAAACCGGTGAGCAATTTGTCCTGTTTGCCTTGTTCGGTAATATTCAGTGTTACGCAACCTACGGCCTCTGCGTACTTCGTGGAAATACGGGTGCCGAGGTAATTGCCCAGCAGGCCGTTACCGGAACAGGCACCAAGAAAAGGGATGTCCCGGGTAACGACCTGTTTGAGGAGCTTGTTGAAATCTATTTCGATCTTTTTCTGAATCGTCGTTTTCATGTCTTCTGGGGTACTGATGTCGAACGGGCTGCCGCCGACAATGATGGCAGAATAATCATCCACGCCCAGGTCGTCAGGAATGCCGTGTTGCTCGATACGTATTCTGCAGGTGTCTTCGGTGCGCAATCCGCCATAGTTAAGCAAACAGGCGTATTCGCTGTCTGAGGTGGCATCTTCAGGCCGAAGTTGTAGAATTAGAATGGGTTTAGTCGCTGTCATGATGCCTATTATCGCATGGGACGAGAAAAAGTTTATTATCTGTTACGATTAGCGCGTCCGTGTTATTTGGACTTATTGACCCCTTTTCACTCGCACAGTTTGAATAAAACAGATCTTAAGAGTTTTTCGTATGTCTATATTATTATTCGATCTCAGATTTGTACCGGATGATGAAGCACAGGATATCCGTGATTTATTGTTCGAGAATGAGATAGATTTCTATGAAACCTCTGCTGGAGTCATGGGGCTGTCGATGCCGGGTATTTGGCTTAAAGACGAGACGCATCTGGCCACGGCCCGACAGTTAATTGATGAATACCAGATTAAACGGCAGAGCAGAGCGCGCGAAGAATATCAAAACCAGCTGGACAGTGGCCAACAGAGAACCATAATGGTCATATACAAGGAAGCGCCCTTACGTTTTATAAGTTACCTGTTAACGATTGCCATCATTATATATTTTTCCGTGGTTCTATTTTTAAATTTGATTTAGATAATAATGACGCCTATTAATTGTTTTTAATGGTTAGGGTTAGAGAAAAATTCAGACAGTGAATTAAAGCATTTAATGCTATAAATTATTCCTGACTGGCTCTAAACTAAAATACAGGATATTTACACAATAAAGGGTATCAGAGTAAAAACCTGGGAATTGAGGAGGCTGACGGCAGCGGACTAGTCATCGGCACATTTATTCTATAGCACTCTTTAACCAATCATTAATCAAATTAACGACTGTTTTATATCCAGGTTCCAGCATTATGCAGTGAGCCTGGCCATTAATCACAGAAAAATCAGCCTTTAAATATTTAGCCAGAGAACGTTGCTCAGCTACTGATGTTATCTTGTCCTTTTCACCTGCAATAACATAAACGGGAGTGCCCATTTTAATTTTTTTAAACGTGCCCCAGTACATTAACGGAAACAATATTTTCATCGATTCTGCACCTAATAGTTTTTGCGTCTTCACATAATCAATCGGGTTCTCTAAGCTAAAAAATAATGCTCTCGCACGTTCTGGTGTTGCAACAATGACTTCAGACTTATAAGTAAATATCGATTTTAACAATGCCAAGGGGAATCGAAATAAAATTCTTGCAATAAGTGGCAAAGTTCCTTGTTTAGGAATGCTCGCCATTAATATGGCGTCGGGCAATGTATTTTTCTGTAAATACATTTGTAATAAAGCACCGCCCATACTATGTGCGATAATAATAGGTGTCTGTTCAATTTCCGTAATACGTTCAGATAAAAAATATACATAATATTTTAATGAGTAATCATTCAAATTTTCTTTACCTAACGATGAATGTCCATGTCCAGGTAAAGAAAAATAATGTACCTCAAAACCTTTCTTATTTAAATCTAATGAAAAATTCTCCCAACATCTAACTGTTTGAAAATAAAAATATTAAATATTTCCAATGGAATGAAGTCTGGAAGAAAATAGAGAAATGGGTTAAATAAAAATCCCTTATTGCGTCAACCAGTACAGCTTTAGTATCAGATACCATTACCTTATTATAAACTCCATACGAGGTAGCTCTGTCACCGTATCTACGCTCATTCAAAACCCTAAATAATCTGAACTCAAGATAAGAGATAAACGAAACGGGTATCCTGAAGGTTTCGACTGTCATCCTGACCGGAACGAAGCGTAGGGAATACGGCATGAAGCCACCCGTTACAAACTGAAATCTGGATTGTCACAACGAGTTCCCACTTGAGCAGGATTACTAAGAATGGGACCTTTAGTATGTGTAGCTACTGGTGAAGAACCCATAGCGGTGACCGGGATCTGGGTTCCGCCTGTCTGCAGGCGAGTTCTGAGACTGCACGCATATTTACCTGCATTATTCGGATAACGACCTGATAGTGTATCCACAGTCACTGTGACCGTGCCCATAAAATAGCCCGCCGTTTCCAGAACGCGTTGGTAAGTTTCACCGATACCCACGACGATTGGGTCACTTGATTGAAAGGCCCAAACATCCGACACAGTCTCATAGGACACAGCATTATAGATGGGTGAAGCATATCCGCAAATAACTACGCATCTTACGATAAACCCATCCTTATCCGGCAGCATATTAGATATGTTTATCGGAACGTTAATTGTGAAGTCGGCGGCTTGTAGTGACGTGTTCATGCCAAGCGTCAAAATCAAAGCCATTAAGCTGAAACGAAAATATTTCATGGTACACTCCTGTTAATGTTTGTTTATCGGTTACCAACCATACCGATGGTCTGGGTGTTAATAACGATCGGGAAAAATGCCACGGCTTCAAGGCGATTGCCGACCATACCGATGGTTTGGGCGTTAATAACGATTGGGAAAAATGCCACGGCTTCAATGCGATTGCCGACCATGCCGATGGTCTGAGCCGTAACCATCACGGGTGAAAATGCAATAGTATTATTTCCCGTGTTCGCACCCGTTGAACCACCTGAGGTATTTCCTCCGCTGGCGGATGCCTGTACCACTAACTGCCGGGTCTGTGTCAAACCGTTAAGCCGTGCCGTAATGGTCACGGTGCCAGGTGTTGCCAGTGCGGTGGTATTAAACGTAGCCGTTTTGTTTCCAGCCGGGATCAGAATCTGTGTGCTACTGACGGTGACAAGCTGGATATTGCTGCTGGAGAGGGAAACTGAAATTCCACCTGTCGGTGCGTTTGACGTTAAGCTAATCGTCCCCTGCGCAACGCTACCTGTCGACACGCTGTATGGCAGCTGGATTCCTGCTAGCGTTAGTGCGGTAGGAGGTGGGGTGGTTGCGGCGGGGGGCTTGGTAACAACGGGTGCCTTCACCGTCAACCTGGCCGTTTTCGTGACGCTGCCCAATGTCGCTGTAATCGTTGCAGTTCCCGCTTTTGATTTTGTTGCCACCGTAAACGTTGCCTCTGTTTTTCCTGCGGGGACAATGATTTTGGTTTTGCTCACAGAAGCAATTTGGGCATTACTGGTAGAAAGACGGATAGTGGTTCCACCTGCTGGTGCGATGGCATTCAGCTGGACTTTCCCGACGAGACTTTTTCCGGTCGTCGTCGAAGATGCAAGCGTCAGGCGCGTCAGGGTGATTGCCTTGCTGCGGGGCGGTGATGTTGGAGCATTTTTTGTTGTTGATTTGTTGGCTGCCGTTGTTTTTATGGTTTTCGCCGCGTGAATATGTGCTGTAATGGCAACTAATACCAGACCCAATAACAAGGGGGATAGTTTTGAAATTTTTATAGCATGCCACATGAGTTCGATACCCCAGCAATCAGTTGATATAGCCTTTGCTCTGATAACAATGTCGTGCATTTCCTTATTTCTAACAATCCCAAATTTAAGGGATATAGCGGGGGCTTAGCCCCTCAGTGAATTCAAAACTTCCCGGTAATAATGGCGCTGTTACCGAAACCAACTTCGACCAATAACTGGGCCGACGGACATTTTGTCAGAGGAAAATTTTTTACTATTCAGGTTTTGGGCACATTGATATCAATAGCATCTCCCTGTCCAGGGTTGAAAAATACTGCAGGCAGAAATACTGTAAGAACAACGGCGTAAATTGATTTTGTATGTTTCATCTCATCCTCCCGAGGGTGCTGTATCTATTCATACATTATGTATATCTGGAATATCTCTGCTATCCCTGGAATAAGGCATAAGATGATCTTCTTCCTGCATGGCACCGTCGCGTCAATAAAGGCCTGTCGTTATCTGGTAAGGTGGGTGGTATATGCCACCTACTTTTTAATTCATGATTCGGAGTCGTTGAGTATGGCTGCTCGGATCAGACTCCATTGATCGTTCCTTGACCACACAAACTGCGTGTGTTTAGACTCTTGAAATTTAAATACTTGACCATAATAATCAGGATTAGTCATGAATAAAATCAGGAGGTAACAATCAATGACTCTTCCAGAACGTGATGGTGATGGTTATTTGGTGGATATGAGCGGTTGGACTCCGGAAATCGCCAGCGCGATGGCCGAAGCCGATGGGGTAGAACTTGATGACGAGCAATGGGCGCAGATTCATAAAGCCCGTGAGTATTACGAGGAATACAGCGTGGTGCCGCCGATTCGTAAGTTTTCCAAATATATAGAGGCCAATCAAAAAGAGATGTTCAAAAAATGGATGACCGGCCCGATGAAACCGATAACGAAGTATGGTGGTCTGCCCAAACCGACGGGCTGCGTCTAACCCCATTTGCCGATGACAGAACAAACGCTCGGTGAACATGTCAGATTTTTTAGTCAGTCATTCTTAAATTTTCGGGAAAAATGTAAATTTAGAATCCATCAATTTCAGAGATAAATATGTTTCATATTCCTTTCAATAATCAATACGCCAGCTTAGGCCCGTCATTTTATGTGGAGACGTTACCCTCGCCGGTGGCGAATCCTACGCTAATTAAATTCAATGAAGACCTTGCTGAAGCATTGGGTATTTCAACCTCTGATTTAGATCCCGACGATCTTGCCACATTTTTTGCCGGTAATCGCATTGCCGACGGTTCTGTGCCTCTGGCGATGGCGTACGCGGGGCATCAATTTGGTAACTTTGTTCCGCAGTTGGGCGATGGCCGTGCGCTCTTGCTTGGTGAAGTGGCGAGTCCGGATGGTGACTATTTTGATGTGCAATTAAAAGGTTCCGGGCCCACGGCGTATTCTCGTAATGGCGATGGTCGTGCGGCATTGGGGCCGGTGTTGCGTGAATATTTGGTCAGCGAGGCGATGGCTACACTGGGAGTGCCCACTACGCGCGCGCTGGCGGCCGTGACGACCGGTGAAGATGTAGTTAGAGACCGCTTACTTCCCGGCGGTGTTATAACCCGTGTTGCCAAAAGTTTTGTTCGTGTTGGTACCTTTCAATACTTTGCAGGACGGGGTGATCTGGATGCAGTTCGAAAACTGGCGGACTATGTGATCGAACATAATTACCCACAACTGTGCGATGCGCAAAATTCCTATGTTGATTTGTTTAAAGCTGTGGTAGACGCGCAAGCGGTATTAATTGCGCAGTGGATGCGCCTGGGTTTTATTCACGGCGTAATGAATACCGACAACATGTCCATCGCCGGTGAGACGATTGATTATGGCCCCTGTGCCTTTATGGATGAATACAAGCATAACAAAGTGTTTAGCTCCATCGATCGCGATGGGCGTTATGCTTATAACAATCAACCGGCTATCGGGTTGTGGAATCTGACACGATTAGCCGAATGCATCGCGCCGTTATTTTCACAAGACGAAGACTCTGCGGTCGAAGTGGCGAAAGATATTTTAACGACCTACCAACCTGCTTATGAACAGCATTGGCTAGCCAACATGCGCGCCAAATGCGGTTTAACCACAGATGTTGATAAAGCGATAGCGAATGAGGATAAAGTGCTTATCGAATCGCTGCTGGATATCATGGCTCAACATCAGGCTGATTTTACCCAGACGTTTTTTTACTTATCCCAATCAAAGCTACAATCATCCGAACCAACCTCAAAACAGGACAGCGCACTGCCTGACTTGTTTGGTCGCGCAACCCAGTTCAATGACTGGTTCAGAAAATGGCGACAGCGCTTAAGTTATGAAACAATAAGCGAAGAACAACGACAAGCCACTATGCAAGCCGTAAATCCTGTGTATATTTCACGCAATCACCAGATAGAAGCCGCCATTAGGGCAGCGGAAGATCATAACGATTTTTCGGTGTTTCATGATTTACTAGAAGTATTACAAAGCCCATATACACAACAAGAAGGCAAAGATAAATACATGCTTCCACCTCAGGCCGATGAGGTGGTTAAACAAACATATTGTGGGACTTGAAAATAAAATACTCAATGAGCGACAAGGAAGGCAGGTTTACAAATTGGTTTCCACGCAGCTTATTACTTTTGATCTCTTTTCGTGGGAATTCCTTAGGGGTCGGTTCAGGCTGAACACCCCGATGTAATTTAAATATTAGTAAGACGCTGATTTATGTAATCCGATATCGCGCTAAAATGTAAGCAGCATGTTTATAATAAAAGTGCGGGTATTATTTTTTTGGTGAATTAATTTCGCGTACATTTGAATTTTTTAATATCTGTTGTTGACACAATACTTATTAAGAAAAATTAAATAGGGTGGTCTGCCAGTTTGTCACTTTTCAGGTGTGAACTATTACCTCCAAATAGTGCATTATTTTGTTAGAATTAACTATTGTGTAATCACACTACATTCAGGACGAATAACCATGGCAGAAGTTCCCAGTTTAAGACGAGAAACACGCTACGGTATCCCCGCTGCAGATCAGATTCTATTTAATCGATATTATCTTGTTGGGTATTCCTACTATTTCCGACAAGCGAAATGGGCGCTGGAAATTATTAGTTCGGATCGACCCTATGTAGCAGCCGAAAAAGTAAAAAGGCTGGATAATTTTCGGCCAGATTTTCGGGTGCCCGAAGCTTTTCGTGCCGATTTAGTGGATTATACTAATTCTGGGTTTGATCGTGGTCATCTAGTCGCCAGTGCCAATAAACTGGAAACAGGCCTGCAGAATAGCGAAACATTTTTATTATCGAATATGTCTCCACAGGCACCTAACTTCAATCAACAGATCTGGCGTAATCTTGAAACGGCCGTCAGAGAGCTGGATGCGAGAAAAAACATTTTGGAAACCTTTGTGATCAGCGGTCCTATATTTGATTTTGACAAGAAAGTTAAAAGTATTGGTACTGAAGATGACAATGGTGTCTCCATACCCATACCGCCGGCTTATTTTAAATCAATACTCACTGAGAATAATCGTGGCAGCTTAAAAATGTGGTCGTTTATTATTCCTAATCAGGGCAGCAGCAAGCCATTGGAAGATTTTCAGGTCTCTACCACGCAAGTTGAGCAATATGCAGGTATTGAGCTTTGGGAGCGTTTAGTTGGCACGAAGATGGAAAAAGAAAAACGGAAAATAAGAAAAATGTGGTAAAGAAATGCAACTTATATTTGAGATTACCATTTTTGATGTAGAACCAGATACAGTCTGAGTCATTTAGAACCCACTCCAATTTGACAGATTCTCAAATATAAATATATTAGGTGGACTAAATAAGAATCAGCATGCTGATCCTTTTAAATGAGATACGCGTAAATACGATGGTAGATTTTCCGTCACTGGGTAATTTTATCTGTTGTGAAGAGGATATGACCATCATACTCCCGCAACCCCATCAAGCCATCAGATTAGTGGGAAAAGGCATAAAATTAGATTTTTTCATTGCCAGAGCCATAATGTTTTTCAAGTTGTCGATATTATTGTATTCAGATGCTATCTGGAACTAATTATGTAAAAAAATGGCGAGTCATATTTCATATTTCATATTTCATATTTCATATTTCATATAGAGTCACATCGATTTCTGAGGCGCTTGATTATGTAATACATGATGAACGAGGGTTGATGTTAGCCAGGACAGGATTATGCTATCTTTTAATAAATATATTCATTTTATTCGACATTCTTGTGTTAAATAATCAAATATTTCATTTTTTTTTCCTTTAAAAACAACCCGTTCCTGTTTTTTAGCAAGCTGGTAGTCATACATGGGATCATAATATTCAACGAGCAATATTTTGATCCACTCTTTATGTGACTCTATGTTGCCTGATAGTTGTTGTTTAATAGCAGCGGTCAACAATATTTTTAGTTCTTTATGACGAACACCACCTAGCCGACGGTGAATGGTATCAATAGAATTTAATAATTGTTTCGCCCAGCGTTGTACACCTTGTTCTTCAGCATAAAATAATTTATGTTCGGCCAGGGACTCAATAATATATTCCTGGAAGGTAATATCGATTCTTTCTTCGATGCTGGCTTCTAGAAGTACAATAGGCGAGCTCTGCATTTTTTTAAATAGACTTTTTGGGAGGCTTCGTGAGCCAATATTGTTGCCTTCATCTTCCAGAACTATTTTTTTATGGCCCTGATGAAGGAATTTAAGAAGTTCTATGGATAAAATATTTTCAATATTAATTTGAGGCGGTTGGGCCGTGACATGTTTTCCAAAGACGGAACCGCGGTGATGGAATATTCCTTCAAGATCAATCTGTTGTTTTATTCTATTTAAGAAAAGAGTTTTTCCTATACCCGTTCGTCCGCTCAATATGACAGGTTCTATACGGTGTGATGATATGTCGAGTTCATCTAGTAAAAAACGACGTATGGCTTTATAACCGCCTTTAATCCTGGGGTATAAAATT
The DNA here is from genome assembly GCA_003233255.1 of Gammaproteobacteria bacterium. Taxonomy (GTDB): domain Bacteria; phylum Pseudomonadota; class Gammaproteobacteria; order UBA6429; family Thiohalophilaceae; genus SZUA-24. Next base: position 12,746 of record QILH01000270.1, read on the forward strand.
CCTGTTTTTTCATAAACCCATTGTTGTGATATTTTTGAGCGCACACCGCCTCGAAAGCAATAGAGTACGCCGTGTGGATGTTGCTTTATAAATTTCGCCCATTGTTCAATACGTCTATATTTTATTTCGCCCTGTACAAGTTGTTGGCCAAGTTTTATCGCTTCATTCTGACCGGAATTTTTATATTTTATACCAACCTTGGTTCGTTCCTGATCATTCATCAGTGGAATATTTTCAGAAAAAGGGAAGGCGCCCTGGTTAAATTCTATTGGCGCACGCACATCCAATAAAGGTGTATTGTTTAAAAATAATGAACGGTAGTCATCAAATAAAGGAAGTTCGGGTGACAGTTTGAGTGGCATTGTGTCAAATAATTTTTATTAATGTTGGTAGTGTTCCAGTGGTTTCGCATAACTCACCCAAAGGCTTTAAATCCAGATCAAATTCTTTTACTCGGTTAATAAAATCATTGCGGTGACTTTTATTGACCGCCACTAACAACCCCCCCGACGTTTGTGGGTCACAGAGTACTTTTTTCTGCATATCCGTCATATCACTTAATTGATGCCGGTAACTATCAAAGTTGCGTTGCGCACCACCGGGGGAGCAACCAGATGTAATATAATGTTCTATTTCAGGTAATTTCGGTACGGCCTGATAATCTACCACTGCACGCACATTGCTGCCTTCACATATTTCAGCAAGATGCCCCAATAGGCCAAAGCCGGTCACATCGGTCATGGCCGTAACGTAAGGCAGTTTAGCGAATTCGGCACCGTGTACATTAAGCTGCAGCATGGTTTCAATGGCAATGCGGGAATGTTCTTTTTTCAGACACTTGTTTTTTTCGGCAGTGGTCAAGATACCAATGCCCAGGGGTTTGGTAAGAAATAGATCGCAATTTGCGGTGGCCTGGCTATTGCGTTTTATATGTGCATTTTCTACCTGACCGGTAACCGCTAGACCAAAGATAGGTTCAGGTGCATCGATGGAGTGTCCTCCGGCCAAAGCAATACCCGCCAATTTGCAGGCATGTCGTCCGCCTTCAATTACCTGAGCAGCAATTTCAACACTTAGTTTTTTTATCGGCCAACCAAAGATGGCGATAGCCATTAAGGGCGTGCCGCCCATAGCGTAGATATCACTAATGGCATTAGTGGCCGCGATTTGCCCAAATTCAAACGGATCGTCGACAATGGGCATAAAAAAATCGGTTGTGCTTATTACGGAGGAACCGTTACCTAAATTGTATATTGCGGCATCGTCTCTGGTTTCATTACCCACCATTAAACGCGGATCATAAAATGGCGGAGCTGAGGTTTTAAGAATTTCTTCCAGTACACCGGGAGAAATTTTGCAACCGCACCCGGCGCCATGACTATATTCGGTAAGTTTTACTTGTGACACTTTAGTTTATCTTGGGCTAAAAGAAAATGAGTATACTCTGATTTTTAATACGTGGGGGGAATATCGGGCATCTTAATTATCGTAAATTTCAGAGGTATCCATACATATGGACATCAAGAGCTATGAACAATTTTATTATCGGGGGTTTTGATGGGGATCATGATGCTTCAGCAATAAGACGCAGTATATTGCGTTACAAAAAATAATAGTACAGCCATGCGGATATCTTTTCGCTGGAAATTAACCGAACAAAGATAACAATACAAGGTTGATTTTTCATATAAATTATCACAATACAACAGAAAAACTTAACAAAATACAATGCAGCTTGCATCAATTGAGTAGCAAATTTGCTATATTTAGATTGCTCACAATTAATTAAAAATCCATGGTGCAACTATGAAAAGTTTTGTCTTGTTTATAATTAGTTTGTCAATGATTCCTGTTGCCTTGAGTGCAGGAAAAAGCACAACGCTACGCATCATTGCCAAAGAACCTGTCACGATGATGGATCTTGGAATTTTAAAAATGAATGCGAGTTTAAGCAGGATAAAACAAAAAGGTCTAAGTGGCTCAACAATACGTGCAAAATATAATGCCAAAGCTGGAACAATTGATATAAAAATTAGTAGGCCCGTCAAAAAAGCCAGCAAGGCCCAGTGTAAAAAAATAATAAGGAATACAAAAAAAATATTTTTAAGAAATCATGGTAAAAAGAAAGTGTCGAACATCCATCACTACTTTCAACATGAAGGAACTAATTACACCAAACGAATCAACTGGAACGATCTATCCAATCATGTAGTAATAACGGCAATAGCGATAACCAGGAAGAACTATCAAAATAGCGTTTACTGTCAAAGTAAACTTATGAAGAAGAAAGTAACGTACTAAATTTAATCTGGCAGATTTAAATCATGGATACATTTATTTTTAATATCGAACCGCTAACTTAGTTCTGTTTTCTCTTTAGATAGTTCAATAATTCTGTCATTACCTGAAACAATTGTTCTGGCCATATCCTGTATCAATTTTTGAACGATATCGGGGCGGGTGTCGAGTATGCTACGAAAATTTTCGCTTTTAGCGACCAGGGTATCGCAATCTGAAGTTGCAACAATGGTGGCGGTGCGTGTAGTGTTGGTTAATGCCGCAATGGCACCGAATATTTCATCCTTATCAATTTGTCCCACCTCTTCGTTATTGCTCATCACTTTGGCCGAGCCATTTAAAAGTGTGAAGACTTCGTCACCTTCGGTGTTTTCTTTAATAATAATGTCATCTTTTTTATATTGTCGAGATTCAGGAAGGTAGTCGGTATCTTGTCGACTGAAGTAACACATGAGTAATTGATAACTTTGACTCAGGCAGGACAGGTACTGGTTCCAGATAAGGAATTTAGATTTATTGGCGGCTATGTGATCGATAAATTGCTGTCCATCATATTCATCAGCGGTGACGGCAAAGTGATTATCGTATGTGGTTAGTTTGGGGTGCGATAGTGCGTCGGCATTAACCAGGTCGCCTTTTTCATAGAAAACAATAATTTGCCCATCAAAATTCTCATAGATATCGCCATCCTTAATGAGGTAGATAGAGCCGGATTGTGGCTCAAGCGGGTTTTCTGCGTCGATGATTCTATCGTGCGTTTTAACCGGGCAGTCTTCCAATAGGTCAGGGACGAGAGACTGACATTCCTGCCATAAGGCTTCACAACTTTCGGGCACTATCAGATTATGATACATACTATATACTCTAGTTAAATTGGCTAACAAATTAAAGCAAATTTTGGAGGCTTAGTCACTATGAACTTTTGAATCCATGATGAGTTTCTCCTAAAACCCATGGCAGGGTTTATAAAATCTCCTGGACAAGTTCTGAGCGTTACGTGCCAGTCCGACTGGTTGTTGCCAGGCACAGGCGGTCTTGTGTGCATTTGGGGGGAGTTATGCAGGATCTCGGCTCTCAGTCTGTACATCTACAGGGCAAAAACGAGGACAGAGCTTACTTCTAGAGGGGGCAAGTGGCCTTGCATGATCGTAAGTTTATGGTAGATTTTACCTATAATGTTGTAAGTTTGGACGGTTGAGATTTAAACAGGAGAAACGCATTGTGAAGACGCTAATTTACCCCCTATGGTTTATCACGATTATTGTCATGTTGGCGAGCTGTTCCGGTATCAAAAAAGCGGAGCTTACGGCGGGCAACGACCCCGAAAAAGCCATTGCTGAAGTAATGCAAGTCATGCTCGTGGCACAGCAGAATCAGCATGATGTATTAGCCGATGAAGAATTCTCACAGGGTCTAGTTTATCTGGATGAGGCGAAACGTGGTGCAGGGCGAGGTGATCTGCCAGAGACTATTCTAGACAACGCGGCTATTGCCAAAGCATTTTTCGAGCATGCGGGAAAAACGGCCAAAGCCAGGGAATCATTTTCCAGCCGTATAATTGCATCACGAGCCGCCGCACTTTCAGCTGGGCTTAGAAAAAGTGATGTGCTTGTTTCGAGCATGATGGCGGTTGATGATGAATTAAAAAGCGAAACAAAACAGTTTAGCCGCTCGCTCATGCCTGAAGATTTCGCTGGATTACAAAAACAATATCTTGATCTGGAAACTCGGGCTGTTCAATTCAGTAAACTCAATGGTGCTAGCAAAACCATCTCCCAGGCGCTTGAGAACGATGCCGATGATCTTGCGCCTAAATCTCTACGCACTGCATCGCTGGATTATGAGGCCGCGATGAATATGATTGCACAGAGCCCGCGTAGTCCAGAAATATATAATAAGAGCGTCGATGTTGCTTTAGGTAGTGTGACGCAATTGTTCGATGTTATGAATGTGATCCTGGACGCAAACGGCACACCTGAAAATATTGCAGTGCAAATTGTGAAACAAAAACAGGCGCTAGGGAAGCTGAATAGCAATGTCGGAAAGCTGGAAGCTAATCTTAAATCTGCAAATCAAACGCTACAGGAAAAAGACGACGTACTGAAGCGGACTAAAGGGGTGCTTAAGACACAGGAAGAACAGTTAGCCAGGGCCTCGACTCAAGTCAGGTTCCAGCAGGCTATGGATGAAGCGCGCAAGGTACTGTCGCCTGACGACGCGCTGGTCTATCAACAAGGTAATAAACTGGTATTCAGGCTTAAACGTATTAATTTTCAGAGCGGTGCTGCAGAAATCCCCGAGTTTTCAAAGCTGTTAATCGCCAAAGCCAACGCCATAATTAAAAATCTAGATGCTGAGAAAGTGGTTGTTCAGGGACACACCGACTCGATTGGTTCTACTACAATAAATAAAAGACTGTCGACTGAGAGGGCTACCGCAGTTGCAAATTATATTTTTTCTTTGAGCGGGGGCTATAAAATTCAGTATGTAGGCTTTGGTGAGTCTCACCCTATTTCATCCAATGAAACCGCTGCGGGGCGTGCGACTAATCGACGTGTCGATCTGGTTGTATCAGTGAAGCAGTAAAAAACTACGGTATGGTCACGTTTGTGTGTGAGTACTTTTAATATTTTTCACAGTAATAGTATATCTAATAATTGTAAAGGGAAAGATCATGAATAATCAATATGACCCACCTCGTTCTAACGTTGAGGATGTAAATCGTTCTAATGCCGCAGGGATAACGACTACCATGATCGATGCCATGCGAGGTACGAAGCCCTGGGTATTATTAATTGGTATCGTTCTGATTATCTCATCTATTTTTATGATATTGGGAACATTGGGTATGATAATAGCGGGTGCGATTGGTATGGGAGCGGAGGGGCCTCAAGCCGGAGCCTTTCTTGGCATCGGCGTGATGTATGGGGTGATGAGTCTTATCTATGTAATGATGGGAGTATATTTGTTCAAATACAGTTCTGCGATAGGGCGATTACTGCAATCAGCCAGTTCGGTTGATATGGAAGAAGCACTAAATTCGCAACGTAAGTTTTGGAAAATTGCAGGTATTATTACCGTTGTTTTTCTCGTGTTAATGGTTATTGGTTTCATTGCCGCTATGATGATCCCGGTCATGCAATGGCGTATGTAATACTTTTTAGAGAAACAACTATGATTTCAGGATTAATAATCAAGTTGTGATGTATCAATAACGGTTGGCTATCGCCAGCCGTTAGTATGTAATTTATTTTTAGTAGCAATAGCTGCATCCCCAAACTGAGTCAATATTTTAAAAATCTCTATAATTAGTTTCCGTCGTGGTCATTAGGTTATTCCATTCGATCTGGAATTATTTTACAGGGTCTGTATTCTTCAAATAGTTGTTTCATTTCGCAATGCAGCGTGCAAATTACATTTTCTATCTCACTCATTCTCACACGCTAATTTTTCTAACGTACTGTTTTTATATGAATTAAAAATTTGGACTCAAAATTGCAGTTCATTGATATGACACAGGGAGAATGGTTATGAATCTACAATCCAGAAAAAGAAGATATTTCATCAAAGCAAGTGTAACCATACCGTTGGTGACTAACCTGCCGTGGAATGTACCACAGGCAAATGCGTTTCCCTGGAATCGTTTTTTAGTCCCTGAAAACATTTATCATGAACTTTTCATGGTATATGGAGGCGATGCCAACAGTATAGTAACGACCGATCAGCTCAAACTTAAAGTCCCTGAAATTGCTGAGAATGGTGCGGAGGTGGGTATTAGTGTGACGGGCGAGAAGGGCCTGGTATCATCGATGGCCATCTTTGTCGCACAAAACCCGAAACCGCTCACCAGTACGTGCAGACTTCATGAGGGGGCTGATTTAGCGGTATCGTTACGCATAAAAATAAATAAAAGTAGTGATGTCTATGTTGTGGCACAAACCCAAAATGGCCTGGTTGGCGTCATGAGTTCAGTAAAAGTGACTATCGGTTGTGGAGGAGGCTAGCGATGAGAAAAAACAGCATTAGGCTACGTATCGCTAATAATTCCAAGGGTGAACAGGTTTTTAAAGCCATTATTGCACATCCAATGGAGACGGGGCGTCGAAAAAATTTAAAAAACGGGCAAATAATTCCGGCCGACTATATCGATGAGTTCCGAATCAGTATCGATGGAGAAATCTATTTCGAGGTAACACTAGGGGAATATGTTTCAAAAAACCCATATTTATCTTTTGTGTTTGTAAAACGGGTAGTTGAAGCCCAGTTAATACAGATTAACTGGGTAGATAATAATGAAATAGAAACGTCTTATGATTTTGTTGTTAATTATACTCCCGATAGAGGATTTAGTTTTACAGGAGATAAAAACGGTTCAGAGTTAATGCAACTCTTACCGCAGGCAGGCCCTGTTTGCAAAACAAAACCACCCATAGCGGTGGATTAGCTCTGTACATTATTATTACCGGAGTCAATACAATGAATAATCAGGCACAAAATTATTTTATCGTTCATCCCTTTACCAAACCACCGGTCATTTCTAATTACGATGACTTTGGTGTGAAATCAACGGAGTTGTCATACCGGCAACGAAAAGCGAATGTCGAGATAGTCATCAAACGTTTTTTTGTAAAAAAACATATGATTGATAATCATATGGGTGAAGCCCTGAAACGTGAATTGATTGCGCGTAGTGTTAATTCAGGTCTCGATTTTGATGAGCGTCTATTAGAAGCTGAAGAGCTGGCTGATGGAGGATTCGGGCCAGAACTTTCGGCACCATCAAACAAGGTAGAAGACGCATTTCGTAAGTATGGGCAAACTGAATTAGGTGCGGTGGTACTTGCAAGACTAATAGAATGGGATAACCAGTATATAAACATGGGCTGGCGTGAAATAGATGGGACACTAACAGAGGAAGGCATTAGATCATATGGTCAAGGTAAATGGCGCCCGTTTCGTGTTGCCAGTAACGGCATGGGATCCGATGCTGTTACGCCGAGTGGTATGCTCGTATTACCTGATGACTTTCATGAAGAATACTATTCAACGGGCGATATTTCACATCCGTTTGCGATCCTTCACCATGAGATCAAGGCTCATGTATTACCTTTAAAAGAGGCTGAAGGTCTTGTCCCAGGTCGAAAAATGGAATTGATCTGTGTTAGATTAGAAAGCGAAATGTTGTGGGAGCTTGGATTACCTGGTCGTCAACTGAACTGGGGTATGGATGATGGCACACTCGATCATACCCTGCATGAGCCAGATGGAAAGTACTATCATGGGCTGGTTCGATATAATGGTGATGGGTTGCTGATTGAGATCGACCCTGAATCCGGTTGTACGATAGGCCTTGCTATAGAATGTATACAATAAATGACAAGCTAGATTTAAATTTTTAGACACACGGGGAAAGAATTATAGGATTTTCTGTTAAAAATCTAATTAACCTGAGATCGGTTGAAGAACATGATAAAGCTCCCTGTCTAAGTTTTGCGATATCCGCTGGGTCGTGATTGATAGAGGGTTTATTTTTCTTTAAACAGTAGGCAATGAGTCTGCTCATCAGGTTCAACATAAATCCATGCAGACTGCGATGCCTTGAATGTTCAATCTGAGAAATGTTTTTCAGTTGATCATTAATGGTTACAATGATCAACCGTTTTGCCAGAATTGCCCTATCCCACAGGGATAAAAGCCGTGCTTTCATGTTCTTACGCACGTTTGTGATGAGTTCAACATTCTTGTCAAGCAGCGTATCGGCTAAGGCTTTACTGATATAGCCTTTATCGCCATAAAGTGACCCAGGCACATTCCGGGCACCGGCTTTCGGTCATCAACGTTGCCTGGGGTCAGTTTTACGGCCAGTATATTAATGATCAGATGCAGCTTAAAGCCATAGAACCAGCCCATCGTACCGTTACCGCGTGCGGCGATGCCCTCAAAGACTTTATGCCGGGGAATTCGCAGGTTGTGGCAGATTTTGAGACTCGCTGAATCGACAAACGAAATGCCGGTAGGCTTTCCTTTTAAGTGGGCGAAGTAGCCACATAATAAGGGCACCAAAGCCATCGGCGTGACCTCTAAAAAGCGAGTGTAGCTTAACAAATCCGGAAAGGCCGTGTTTAAATGCTGATGCACATAACCGAGGTAGAAGTTTTTGAAATCTCGATAGTTTGAGCGATGAAATAGAATGATCACGGTCATTATTTCGGCCGGGCTCATCCGGCTGGCTCGTCTCCGTTTTCTCTTTCCGGTTTCAATCAGCGTTTTCTCCCATTCCGGGATAAATACTTTACAAAAATCATCGACATCGCAGAAAATTTCGTCTAATTTATCCAGGCCAGTTTACCTTTGTGATCAGAGAGTTCTTTTGTCAGAATTTCTGATCGGTAAGCTGGTGTTTGGTTCATTTCTTATCCCGAGTTCAGGTTAATAATAAGATATCATACTGAAAAGTATTTCGTTTATATTGCGATTGTGGTTATCGCTCTATTGTCAAAAAGATAAATCGCGTTTATGCATCTGTGTTGTCTTGCAATTGTAAATAACTGGACCAGAAATGTGTGTTGCAAGATTCTCTATCAGAGGTGTCCCAGATAACATGAGCTACGCCAGCAGGATCTAATTCGACTTCGGGACTCAGCGAGTGGCAAGCATAATCTCTGAGTAAACGTTCAGACGTTTCCCAGCCTGTTTTTTCAGTGTAAATCCTGGACCAAAAAGTTGAAAACTTTGAGGACTCTTGCATCCAGATTACAATAAACATGTCTTTCGAATCGATAGCGATTCTTGGAGCATAGTCGCCGTATGTACGATTATCCTTATGTATGAGTTCGGGTGAACTCCATCTAGTATCATTTGTATATAGACTGCAAGCGATACCGCCTTGTTGAGCCCAGGTAACACATGCCGTACCGCTAGTGGCAACGGCGAGTTGTGGTTCTGTCTGATTGGCATTTTCGGTGCTGATGTGATGGGCGCGTTCCCATGAGTTGCTTTTAGAATTGTAACGGTTTGTCCAAATAGCCCCATATCTGCGATCACTATTCTGATACCAGACAGCGATAGCGTTACCGGCGTGATCAAACGCAATTTTTGGATTATTTGATTCACTAATATTTTCTGAGCGATCAGTAATTCCAGGATCTATTTCACAGGCCCTGCCCCAGCCATTATCAACACTATAACGAATCGCACAAATGATACTACGGTCAGGGCTGGCAACTATATAGTGTTCCCATACCAAAATAACGTTTCCTGATTGATCGAAAGCGACTTCAAAATCAATTTTGTCATAGTAAAAATCTGACCGAATCAATTCTTCATCCGACCAGCCATTATTAATAGAATAATATCTGGCATAGACGGGGACATGTCCTTTATAAAAAAACTCATCATCAGCTGAGTGGTCTTCGCGTCCGTCCCATGTCACAACATAGTGACCTTGTTGGTCACCAAATATATTCAAGTTATGTATATAGAGACTATGTTCAGAAATCTTGAATGTCTTACCCCACCCTGTTTCGGGCGAATAGTGTTTACATGCTACTGTTGATTGTTCGCGACTGTTGCGGCACCAGACGGCAATGACATTTCCTTGTTGATCTCCTGCGATCTTGACGGCACCACAGCCATTTAAGTCTAAATCAAACGGCCTTGGTTCGCCCCAGCCTGAGCCGACACGGTATTGGTTTATCCATGAAGTCCCGGTATGGCCTGACACTATTTCGAATTCCTGGTCTTCATGCCATGAGGCAAGCGAATTACCCTGGCCGTCCAAACAGATCTGAGGATCATAGCGTCTACTGCGGGTAGTCGCTTCGGGGTTATCTGAGTTTATTGTTTTATCAATGCAGGTCGCTTCCAACCAGCCCTTGTTTGGTATAAAACGTCTGACATAGACACCCTGATCGTAATTGCTGATGGCCAGTGCCTCACCTGTACGATTAAATGCGATATTAAGAGTGTTGGTCTCAGAGTATTCGCCTGTGTCGATTCTGACGGCCTTGCTCCATTTACAGTTTCTTACTTTATCGAATAGCTTGTGCACAAATAATCGCAATGAAAGAATGTAAACTACTATTATCCAAAAAATCTTAAGAAAGCTCATTAAAATGACATAAAAAAGTTTATCTAGATTGCTGGGCAAAGGATTCTCCTGAATATTGGGGCTAAACTTAACCAAGATGAGTTTTTGTAAAACCGATAAAAAATAGGTTTTATGGACACTTTTACCCCCTTAAAAGGTATTTTTTAGAGGTAAAATGGTGATTTTAATAAAACTTAGTAAAAAAATAATATCACTAATCAGAAGAGCCACTCAACTCAATTCTTTAAAGTGTCCGTTTTAGTGCTAGAAAGGCACTTCTAAGCCTCAATATCCATTAATTTTAAACATAAAACAACTAATTATTAGATACTTAGATTGCTTCTAGAGGCATTTCGGTTAAAGCCTGGCACGCCTCGATCCATCGGAGATGGGTAGCCACATAAGGGCACCAAAGCCATCGGCATGACCTC